>NZ_FUWU01000060.1 GCF_900167415.1 Fibrobacter intestinalis
GCGTGGGATTTTGGCGGTCTGTACATGAAAAAAATGCAAGGTTTTCAGTCATATTTTAGAAAACCTTGCAATATTTTCACAGGGTAGAAATCAGTTTTTCCCAATAGTTATGCGGGCTGGGCGGGATTTTAAGGGACGACTAAATATGGTTGCAAAAGATTTGTGTAATCCTGATGATTATATGATTGATTATGGGATAACTCTTGATAAATTTGCCGAACCATTAAACAGCTTCCCTGAATTTATACCCTGTCCACGAAATTTTGATTACGCACATTATACTCATGGAGATATGGTCTCGTATGGAGAACCCTGCATTACCAAGGAGCTGGGAACTATCGAGGACGATTCTTCCGGCTTGGATTGGGATGAAATTCTGCAAAAGGAAAACCTCATCTATGTTACAGCCGGTTCTCAAGTTCTGGATTACACGGAAAGTGCTTTGACTTTGTTTATGGCGATGATGAGTGCAATGCAGTCTTCTGACATGAAAGATTACCATCTAATTTTATGTGTGGGTTCGACTCTCATTCAAAATCACTGGGACGAATATGAAAATGTGACGGTGTGCGGTTGGGCTCCACAAAGGCAAATTCTTCAGGCGATTGCTGCGAAAGGTAAGAAAAATAGTTGTGCAATAATTCATGGTGGTCTTGCAACAATCAAGGAGTGTATCTATTATGAAGTTCCTTTCCTTGTATTACCACTTGGAAAAGACCAGATGGATAATGCCCTTAGGCTTGAGGACTGTGGTATCAAGAATAGATTCCATATTGAATACCTCAAGCCTAAATGCCTACGCTATTTTATCAACCAGATTTTACAAGATTACACGTCTTTGCGGAATCTAAAAAAATTAAGTAGTGAATTCCGTAAAATGGAAGCAGAGCATCCGACGGCACAGAAAATTGCTCAATATGCGCTAGAGAATTCAAATTAATGGTGAAAGATTTTTATTGATAGTGCGCATATACAAACATGTCAAATTTTAAGAGAAAGCGCCTTTTTGTTGCCCCTTGCTAAAAACTAAAACGAGTGTAACAAATAATTGCAGAATTTTAATTGAAAATTCTATGAATGTGGTGGAGTTCATTGTAGAAAGTGCATAAAGATTCCTTTGAAATGAGTAAGAATCCCTCACCCTTCTGTTGCAGGAAACGCGATTTTTCTAAATTGCCATACGAAATAAAAGGAAGTTTTTATGAATATTCTCGTTGTCGGTAGCGGTGGCCGCGAACATGCCATCGCGTTGGCGGTAAAAAAATCGCCGTTGTGTAAAAATCTCATTTGTGCGCCGGGCAATCCGGGCATGGCGAATTTGGGCCGTTGCGTTCCTGTGGACGTGGCTGACACCAAGGCGCTTGCCGATTTGGCGGAAGCGGAAAAGGTGGATCTTGCGATTATCGGGCCGGAAATTCCTTTGGTGGCTGGTGTGGTCGATGAGTTCCGTGCTCGGGGGCTTCGGGCTTTTGGTCCGACGGCTGCGGCTGCGGCTTTGGAAGGCAGCAAGGCGTTTTCCAAGAATTTCATGAAGAAATATGGCATTCCGACTGCCGCTTACGAGACGTTCACGGATTTGCCATCCGCATTGGATTTTCTGAAAGCGCATCCGGCGCCTATTGTTGTGAAGGCTTCGGGGCTGGCCGCAGGTAAAGGGGCGGTCGTCTGCATGACGGATGCCGAAGCTACCGCCGCTGTGGAAGAGATGCTGGGCGACAAGGCGGTGTTTGGCGAATCGGGAAAGACGGTGGTCATCGAAGAGTTTATGGAAGGCGAAGAGGCTTCGCTTTTCGCGGTCTGCGACGGCAAGGATTACGTTTTGCTTTCTTCCGCTCAGGATCACAAACGCGTTTTTGACGGCGACAAAGGTCCCAATACCGGGGGAATGGGCGCTTACACTCCAGCTCCCGTCGTCACACCGGAAATTCTTTCGGCGGTCAAATCCCAAATTATCGAGCCGACCCTGAAGGGAATGGCTGCCGAAGGTTCGCCTTATACGGGCGTTCTCTATGTGGGAATCATGGTGACGAAGAACGGTCCGAAAGTGGTGGAATACAACTGCCGTCTGGGCGACCCGGAATGCCAGGTGGTGCTTCCGGTTTATGACGGAGACGTTCTCGCCTTGTTCGATGGGGCGGAAAAGGGCGAACTGGCAAAGCTCGGAGCTCCCAAGGCTCCCAAGGGATCGGCGGCGATTGTCGTCATGGCAAGCGAAGGCTATCCCGGCTCCTACGAAAAGGGCAAGGAAATTTTCGGAATCGAAGATGCCGAAGCGACAGGGGCGATGGTCGTTCACGCCGGAACCAAGATGGCAGACGGCAAGTTGCTCACCAACGGTGGCCGTGTTCTCGGTGTCGTGGGCACAGGCAAGGATCTTCAGGCCGCTTTGGACAAAGCCTATGAAGCCTGCGGAAAAATTCGCTTTGAAGGAGCGTTCTATCGCAAAGACATTGGACAAAAAGGACTGGCAAGATGCAAGAAGTAAAAAATCCCCTGGTTGGAATTGTTACAGGTAGCGCGTCGGACAAACCGATTGTCGATAAAGTAACCGGCGTCCTCGATGAATTCGGAATTGCCTGGGAATACAACGTGCTTTCGGCACATCGCACTCCGAATAAAACGGCGAAGTACGCGAAAGAAGCCGAATCCCGCGGCGTAAAAGTGCTGATAGGTATCGCGGGACTGGCGGCGGCTCTTCCGGGGACGCTTGCCGCGCACACGACGTTGCCGGTAATCGGTGTGCCGGGAGATGGCGGTCCTCTTTCGGGAGTCGATGCGCTCCATTCCATCGTGCAGATGCCTTCGGGCATTCCGGTTGCGACAGTTGGCATTGGCAATGGAAAGAATGCGGCTTATTTGGCGGTTTCCATTCTGGCCCTTCTGAACTCGGAAATTCGCCAGAAGCTTGCGGAATATCGTAAATCCCTCGGTGACATCTAAGGATTTTGTGAAAAGGATTCTCCTTGGCGCACTGCTTTTGACCGCATTGGCTTTTTCGGACGATGCGGTAAAAATTCCTTGGGCAAACGGGGAACAGCTTTCCTTTCGCTTGAGCTGGGGTTTTGTTACCGCCGGCTCGGCTGATATGATTGCCACTCCGCTTTCAGATGGGAAGTTCCTTTTTGAAAGTGTCGCTCGCAACAATGGCGCATTTAAATCCATTTACCCGGTTGCCGATACGATTCGGACGATTTCCAAAGGGAACAATGTCCTCCCGGAGTCGTTCAAAAAAATTCTGAACGAAGGTTCTTATCACAGCACTTCGCAAATCCTTTTCGACCGCAAAAATTTGAAAGCGACTTTATCCGACACGGTTTTTACAAATGCCCGTCGCCAAGATGTAAAATCAAGGGTGGATACGACCATATCGCTGAACGGTTACGAACATTGCATCATTTCGGCGTTCTATCGTGTGCGCAATATGGATCTTTCGGGAAAAAAGGATACTTATTTTTCGGCGGTAAGCGGGAAAAAACGCTACTCATTGCGCGTGATTATCTATGGAAAGGAGTCTGTGGAAACGGATCTCGGCAAGTTTGATTGCATTAAAGTGGAGCCGGTTTTAGGGGACGACGGCGCATTTCAGGCTTCTGGAAGGCTTTTCATCTGGCTGACGGATGATGAACGTCGATTGCCTGTCTTGATGCGGGTTAAAATCCCTATCGGCTCCATAAAAGGGGAATTGGTGCATTTTCGGCAAGGAAATGCCCAGTAAGGGAATTTTTTGGGGGTTGGCAACTTCTTTTTACACAAATAATTTAGTTTACATTCCGAATAATAAACTATATTGAATGCGGAACTATTCTATCTCTAAAAATAGAGGCATTTTAGAAATGTTAAAAAAAGTTTGCATCTTGTTTTTTGCTCTGGCAGTAGCCGGTTTTGCTCAAGACGACAATGATTCCTACGAGGATGAATCTGCTCCGAATACGGCGGCATATACGGCTGCCAATGACGACGATGAAGAAGCTCAATCTTCGGCGAGGTCGTCCCGTGCTGCAGATCGTGCCAAACGCGCGGAATTTGAAAAGGATCAAAAATTGGACGAATTTGCGAATAACATTCGTCGTCGCGACTGGTTGAAAGACCGTTTGATTTTTGAACTCGGTGCGGGTTCACGCCAGCCGGTTATGGGAGAGACGGGAATCGGCATGGGCTTCGGTTTTGGAGCGGAATACATTACCCGTTGGCATTTGGGTCTGTACGGAGCGTTTGGTTTTATTCCGAGTGGAGACGACCCGGATTTCTCGGACTACAAATTGGAAGGCGGAACGGGCTGGAAGGTCGGTTTGAACTACTATCTCTTCCCGAAGAATCCGCTGCATTTGGGTCTTTCCGTGTCTTATGGAACGGTCTATTATGACCATGATATTACGGCGAACGAAGACAACGATTTCACTCGTGAACTTTTGATGACGACGGGTTTCCAGTTCGACGTTCTCATCACCTACCTGACGAATGAATGGTATTATCTCCAATTTGCCATCGGTATGTATTACGCGCCGAATGCTTACGACGATTCCCATAAAAAAGATGTTACCGGTAAAACGATTTCCCGTGTCATCGATTCGGACGGCATTTCTAAATTCGGCTTGGTCTTTGGCATTACCATCGGGTTTGCCCTGCCGGAATTCTTCCCGGATGCGACGGAAATCCGTCGGCGCGAACGCGAAAAGAAATACCAGGACGATTAAATTTTACTCGGCTTAAAAAATATCCCTGCCAATGCAAACGGCGGGGATTTTTTGTTTTCCGAGTTGCGAACGATTTTTAAAATCGGTTTGAAACCTTTTTCATCTATTTCTATAATATGTCTATGCTTTCTCAAGAACAATCTTTCTTTTTTGTCGGTGTTGCCGGTTCGGGCATGAGCGCCATTGCGGAATATCTGGCGGGCAAAGGCTTTTCGATTTCGGGTTCTGACCGTAAATTTTCAAGCGCGGATGGAGACGCTTTACGCGCGCAGTTGGAAATGACGGGAGTCAAGGTTTTTCCGCAGGATGGTTCCGGGATTCAAAAAAATCTTTCGGCAATCGTTGTCAGTTCAGCCATTGAAGAATCCAATCCGGACATCAAGCGGGCCTTGGAACTAGGCATTCCTCGGATGCACCGCAGCGAAATGCTCGCCAAAATTTCGGAAAGCGTAAAGACGATTTGCGTCAGTGGGACCAGCGGAAAAAGCAGTGTGACAGGAATGATTTGGCATATTCTCCATGAAGCCGGACTTTCTCCTTCCATTCTTTCGGGTGCCGCCCTTGTGTCTTTGGAAAAGCAGGGTAGAATCGGAAACAGCTTTACGGGAAGTGGGGAATGGCTTGTTGCCGAAGCGGATGAAAGCGATGGTACATTGGTGCGTTATTCCCCTGAAATCGGCGTCATTTTGAATATCGGGAAGGACCACAAGGAAATTGCGGAACTGCAAGAGATTTTTGCGACTTTTTCGAATAATATCACCGCTAAAAATAAAACGCTGATTGTGAATGAAGCCGATGAATTGGCGAATGCGTTTAGCGTCAATCACCTGGATGATTTTGGCTTGGAAGCAAAGGCCGGCGTTCAAGGAATGGATTTTAAACCCGAAGGCTATTCGATTGCTTTCCGAGTTCGCCATCAAGGAGAATTGGTATCGTGTAAATTGCCTTTGCCGGGGCGCCACAATATGATGAATGCGCTAGCGGCGATTGCCGTGGCGTTAAAAGTCGGCGTTTCACTCCGGCAGTGTGCCGATGCGCTGTCGTCCTTTGCGGGGATTCATCGGCGGCATCAGATTTTGGGAACTTTTCATGGCGTTACTGTCGTGGACGATTTTGCGCATAATCCGGCAAAAATTGCGGCAAGCATTCGGGCTGCGCAGGATTTTACAAAGGGTCGAGTTCTCGCCTATTTTCAGCCGCATGGTTTTGGACCGACTCGTTTTTTACGAAATGATTTGGTGCAGGCCATTTCGGAAGCTTTGCGTTCCCAGGATGCCGCCTTTTTGAGTGAAATTTATTATGCGGGAGGAACTGTTTCCCGGGATATTTCGTCGGAAGATTTGGTCCGGGATTTGCTCGCTAAAAATGTCGATGCCCACTACAGTGCGGAACGTTTGGAATGCGGACATCGAATGGTGCAATTCGCAAAGCCTGGCGATACGATTCTTGTGATGGGCGCACGCGATCCGAGCCTTTCGGACTTTGCCCAAAAAATTGCAGAGGAACTAGCTAAATGAGTGAACAGAATAACCGTTATAAAAATGCGATGAACCGCCTAGAAGAGATTTTGACAAAGATAGATCAGAGCGATGTGAGCGTAGATGAATTGGCCAGCCAAGTGGAAGAGGCTACCCGACTTTTGCGAGAATGCAAGACCATTCTTTCGGATACGGAAAAAAATGTGCAAAAGGCTCTTTCCGATTTGAACGAAGAGACTGCAAAGGACCCTGCGGAAGAATGAGTGAAGCGTTGCGGGTTCGGGATATTTCCGTTTATTATCCGATGCGGAGCGGTGTATTTTCCCGTGTTTCCAATTATTTAAAAGCGGTGCAAAATATCTCGCTAGATTTGGACGAAGCGGAGATTTTGGCGATTATCGGCGAATCGGGTTGCGGCAAAAGTACATTGGCGCAGGCGTTGGTCGGTCTTTTGCCTTGGCGCTCGGGAACGTATTCCGTATTTGGAAAAAATGTGGATGTGCAATCCCCAAAAGCGTTTTCCGAAGTCCGCCAGTCGGTGCAAATGGTTTTTCAGGATCCGTATTCCAGTTTGAATCCTCGGCAGACGATAGCGCAGATTTTAAGCTATCCTTTGCTGGTTCGTGGAGAATCCAAAAAGAATTCTTTGGAAAAAGCGAAAATGAAATTGGAGCTGGTCGGGTTGCCTGCGGATTCTTTGGAGCGATACCCGCATGAATTTTCGGGTGGACAACGGCAGCGGATTGGCATTGCCCGGGCGTTGATGTTGGAACCGAAAGTCATTGTCGCCGACGAAGTGACGAGTGCTTTGGATGTCTCGGTGCAAGCGCAGGTCTTAAAACTTTTGGAAAAACTTCGAGAGGAATTGGGCATTTCGCTGGTATTCATTTCGCACGACATTCTCACGGTGCGTTCTTTTGCAGACAAAGTTCTGGTGATGTATAAAGGCCGCGAAATGGAAAGAGGAACAGTGAAAGATGTCTTGTTAAATCCGCAGCATCCTTATACGCAGGCGTTGATTGCGAGCGTTCCGACCTTGGATTTTGAAAGGCCTCCCAAAGTTTCGCCGCTATTGGATGCCGAGTGGTTTTCTGCGATGGATGCCGTTTCTTCTCTATGAATATCGTGACTCTCCGTATGGAAAAAATGGCGCAGGGCGGGGACGCCCTGTCGCATTTGGAAGATGGTCGCGTCTGTTTTGTGTCGGGGGCTCTTACGGGAGAGCTTGTTGAAGTGGAACTGCTCCAGCAAAAACGGGATTATGCCAAAGGACGTGTTCAAAAAGTTTTAGAAGCTTCGCCTTTTCGCACAAAACCGGAATGTCCTTTTTATGGTCGCTGCGGTGGTTGCTCCATGGGGCACGCTTCTATGGAATTTCAGCTGGATTCCTATCGGCTGTCGGTGAATGAACTTTTCCGCCGCTTTGCTGGAACGGAATTACCGCCGGATTGGAAAATCCATTCGGGAAATCCTTATGCTTATCGCAATCGGGCCAGATTGGTTCGTGTTGGAGGTGGCTATGGATTTCGGGAAGCGCAGAGCCACAGGATGATTCCCGTTTCAAAATGTCCCATTCTCACTCCGGCTTTGAATCGGGCGATTGCCGAAAAAAAGTTGCCGCAAGTTCCCGAATTGTCTGTTTTTGATAACGGAAAAGGAAAAATAGCCTGCTATTACAAAGGAATGCGAAGTCCGGAATTTCAGCGTCTTGCGCTAAACTCGGTGCAAGTGGCCGATGTGAATCTCTCTATGGACGCCAGCTGTTTTTTTCAATCGAATTTACAGCTGCTTCCGGAGCTGGTGAAATCGGTTCGCGAATCGGCGGGTAGTGGGGATTATTTGATCGATCTTTTTAGCGGAATCGGTTTTTTTGCTGCTATTCTGCAAAATCAATTTCAGCGGATTGTGACGGTGGAAAGGGATCCGAATGCGCGGATTCATGCCAATCGAAATGTTCCAAAGGCAAAAAACATTTCTTCTCCGGCGGAGGATTGGCTTGCTCAAAATGATGCTTCCGGAGCAGACGTTCTCATCGTCGATCCGCCTCGAACAGGTTTGCCACCGACGGCTCTCTCGGCGATTTTAAAGGCGAAACCCCGAAAGTTGCTCTATATTTCTTGCGACCCAGCGACTCTTGCACGCGATTTCAAAAGTTTAGCGAGAGGCTATTCCATTGTCAAAGCGGAAGGTTTTGCCTTTTATCCGCAGACTCCTCATTTTGAAATGTTTTTGGAATTGAAAGCCGTTTAAAAAGAAGGCGGTTCTACAGGAGCTCTAAAAGAACCGGTTCCACAAAGGATTTCAAATTTTGTAATTTTCATTTGAAATGGAAATGCGATTGGCCGACAGATGGCGTTTTGTTTTGGACCGCATTTTTGTTTTAAAGGAAAGGGTCTCGCTCATGAAAAAAATTCATTTTTTGGCTTTGTTTGCCGCAGTCGTTTTTTGGACGGCGTGCTCTTCGGAGCCGATGACGATAGTTACCGGCAAGGAATTTATCCAGAATCGTTCTGTAGTGGCAGATACGGGAAGCGTTTTCCATTCTTCCGATCCATTTGTAATGCAATTTCGTTACGGCAAAGCTTTTGACTTTTCAAAGATCAAATGGGAGATTTTCAACGCATCGGGAAAGGTCATTGGTTCTAAAACCAGCACGGTAAATGGCAAGCAGGATTCTTACACGGTTCTAGTTTCTTCCCATCGGCATGGCGGCATTGCTAACGCCGCAGAAATTTTCCATGCCAAGGAAGGCTCTTTCACCCTTCGTTTTTCCAATGGTGATGTAGGAACGGTGCTTTTGGAAAAACAGATCCGCGTGGTTCTCAACAGCCAGAAAATAGACGGAGAATAGTTTTACACGCATGAATATGAAATTTTGCATTTCAGCCCTTTCTTTTCTTTTCTTTTGCGCCTGCTCTTCGGAGGTTGAAGTCAATTACAAATTGTCCCAATCCGTTCCCGTGGATTTGTATGTGGAAAGCACTTATTCAACCATGGATTTGGGCGGTATTGAACGAGTGGGGACCATTGTCGCCGATTATGTCCGTTTGGATTATTCGCAGGTGGGCGATACCCTTGTGATTCGTCGCCAGTTTGAAATCGACAGGTCCCGAGGCTACTTGAAAAATTCGCACCCGGCGGAGCTCCAGTGGCGGCTTCCCGAAGTGATTACAAAGGGATTGGCGGAGCGCACGGTTGAAGTCAAAGGTTTTGCCGAGGAATACGATTCGCTGCTGTATCGCATTCCGATGCCCCAGCGTTGGCGCGATCAGCTTTTGAACCCGGATTATGTAAAACACCTGGAACGGCAGGAACGGCACCGCTATGAAATGGACCATCTGCTTGTGGGCAAGGTTCCGGAAAAGGGAAATATCACTTCGCTTTTGAAGGAGCGAGGGCGGCTTCAATTTGCGTTGATTCAAATCGATTCCGTAGTCACAGACGGCTTTCACAATTTGGACAGGCGCAAATGCTTGGGCTATACGGTTTACTTGAAAGAAAAGGAAAATTTTCCGTATTACATCTGGGAACAGCATGTAAACAGCAAAATCGGAACAGAACGTTTTCAGGCTTATCACAAAGGGCTTTCTGCGGAATATGAAACCGCCTATTGGGTCACTCTGGATCCGGAAACGGGAATTCCCTGCCAGGAAAGAGAAGTCAAGCAGGGAATCCATACCATGGTGAATCCGAAAACGGGCGATACGGCGACATTCAAAAGCAATACGACTTTGGAACGCCTTTATACGGTACTCGATTCGGCGGATAGACAATGAAAGTTTTTGCTCGCATTCTCTTTGCCCTAACGCTTTGGGTGCTGGTTTCTTGTGGTGGCACCAAGTCGGCGCAGCAGGTCATGGCCGAGGATCGAGCGTATATGTATAAGGAAGCTTATAAAGCTTATATCGACGCCGAAAACAAATACCTGAATTTGCTTTTCAATATCGAACGCTTGCCCGAAGAAGAGGAACTTTGGATAATGAAGCGCGAACAGATGCGAGAACTGGAATTGCTGCGGACAAGTATGCTCCAAGCTCGAGGCGATTTGGACGAATCTTTGCAGGATTGGGAAAAATATCTTTCCGAATTGCAAAAGGAAACGGCGATATCCACCACGCGCGCTCGTTTTCGGAACGGCAACCCGAACGACGAGAGGACTTCTCCAGGCCAATTGCTTCCCGGGGAATTTTTGCAGGATTCCATTCGCAAGGCGCAGTCCCAAATGCGGAGGTAGCGGTGATAGGTGTCTTCGATTCGGGCTTTGGCGGCCTGACTATTTTTCATGATTTGCGCAAAGCTCTTCCTGATTACGATTTTATTTACCTGGGGGACAATGCCCGCGCACCTTATGGTTCCCGATCGTATGAAACGATCTATCGCTATACGCTTCAAGCGGTCAAAGCACTTTTTGAAATGGGCTGCCCGCTGGTGATTCTTGCTTGCAATACGGCTAGCGCTCGGGCCCTTCGTACCATTCAGCAGCGCGATTTGCCGACATTGGCTCCAAAGAATCGGGTGCTGGGAATCATCCGACCGACAGCGGAAGATGCGGGTTCTTTTTCCAAGACGGGGCATTTGGGAATTTTAGGAACGTCGGGCACGGTTGCGTCGGGCAGCTATCTGCTGGAAATCGCTCGTTTTTTCCCGCAGCTCCAGGTTACGCAGCAGGCTTGTCCTCTCTGGGCGTCGTTGGTGGAAAATGGAGAGGTCGATAGCGACGGAACGCGTTTTTTTGTCCGGCGGGACATTCGTCTTCTACTGCAAAAGGACCCGCAGATCGACGCGGTACTTTTGGCTTGCACGCATTACCCCTTGCTTTCGCCCTTGATTCGGGAGTCCCTTCCTCCTTATGTACAGGTGGTGTCTCAAGGTGAAATCGTCGCTCGAAAAACGGTTGATTACTTGCGGCGACATCCAGAAATCGAAAATCGCTTGACTCGGCGAGGTAAAGTGGAGTTTTTGACGACTGATACCCCCGAATTTTTCAGTAAAGGAGCCACTTTTTTCGGAGAAAGCAACGTTTTTGCAAAAAATGTGTCTTTTTGACGGATAATTTTATATCTTGGAGAGGGAAAAACGAACCACTCTTGGTCCGCTTTTAATGCTTTTACTCTGAGGAAATACGAATTATGTCGCAAATACAAATCAACTTGACCGGTTGGCAAGGCTTCCGTGGTAAGAATATGGGTAGCCTTCTTTATGTTGAAACCAGTCACCTGACAGTCGTTCCTGTCCGTGATCAGATGAATGAAAATGGAAAGGGAGCTTTTTCGGAGCCGAATTACGAAACATCTACTTATGGATTTGTTTCTTGCTGCAACGTGAAAGCGATCAACAAGATTGTGCAGACGAATAAGAGCCGTTATATTCTTTTCGGCACCCGCTATGAAGGCGGCGATCCGGACTATAAGGGCAAGTATTTGATTATGGGCTATATGAAGATTGAAAATACGAAGGATGTGCGCTCTCGTCATATCCAGTCGTATATGTCCACTCCGGGTGCGGAAGAGCCTGAATGCATGCTTTTGGAAAAGGATATCGCCGTTCAGGGGCCGATGCATTTTGTTTCACTCCAGGATTGTTACGTTTTGACGGATGAACGCCTTAAGGATTGGGGATACAAGGGACATGCCAATCGTCAGCTCAAAACGGTTTTCAGTGAAGAGCATACAAAAATCATTTTGGACCACTTGGATTCCCGCGACGACAAAATCGACGAATATATCGCGACTGTCGAAGAGTTTAAAAAGGCTTTTATGGCTCAGCAACAGGATGAAGCTGCTGCGGAAGAACCGCAACAGTAAAAAAGCTTTCTCCTTTCAGAGGCGCTCCTTTGGGGCGCCTTTGTTGTTGTATAAACCGAAAACCATCAGCTAGGCAGGTGGTTCCAAGAAGCCTTTTGGCGGTGATGAAAAATCCTCCAGCTAATTTTACGATGCAGTCTGTACACTGCATCACAACAATAAAAACAATGGCTCATACGAGCTGGAACTGCAAATACCACATAGTGTTCGCGCCAAAATTCAGGCGGAAGGTGTTTTACGGAGAGAGACGGCTGGAAATCCCGTCCAAGTATGCCGTGTCCAGCGGGGCGGGCTTCTTAAAGGGGAAAAGCAGCCTGCAGTTGTACGAACGCTTTCCCGAGTTGAAGTTCAAATACAGGAACAGGGAATTTTGGTGTAGCGGCTACTATGTTGACACGGCTGGCAAAAATGCGGCCAGGATAGCGAACTATATCAAGCATCAGCTGGATGAAGATTATTTGGGGAACAGTTGACCATGATGGGTAAACTATAGCCCGTTTACGGGCTGCCAGTAGGGATCGAACGCCAGTGTCAGAACCGTCAACGCGTGCTACGCGTTGCTAGTATCCTAGGGCTATGCCGGCGGGAATCTTTTTTGGAACCATGAATGACAGGCGGCTTGATTTTGCGAAATGAATGCGATTCGGAAATTTCTATTTTTCGGAAAAAATGCCTTTAGGATGAATGCGAGGAGGTCGGAAAATGCTGGTTTCTGTGATTTTGGTTGCTATAGCGATGATGGCGATGGTTGTCGTCTATTTTCGGACGCAGCTTCGCCTTGCGGAAGAGCGTTTTTATGCGCAAAAACAGCTTTCGGAAAATGCGTTGTCGGAACAGCAGAAGCGTTTTGACGAAACAATGGAAAAAGTGATGGCGCAAATGAAAATCGCCACGGATGAAATGCTCAAAACCAAGCAATCGGAATTTTCTAAAACCAATGCGGAATGCATGGGGAGCATTGTGAATCCGCTAAAAGAAACGATGGAAAAAATGAAACAGGCCATGGATGCTTCGAGTATGCAACAAAGCAATTTAAGCGGTGCTTTGAAAACGCAGATTGAAAATGCGATGAAAATGAGCGAAGCGGCGAAATTAAGCGCGGAAGAGCTTTCAAAGGTTTTTAAGCACCAGAGCAAAGTGCAGGGCGATTGGGGAGAGACGATATTGAATGAGCTTTTGCAATCGCAGGGACTGACGGAAGGCGTACATTATGATGTGCAGGCGACTCTTCGCGATGCAAATGGAAACGCGGTGCGAACGGATGGCGGTTCCACACTTCGGCCCGATGTGATTCTGCATTTGGATAAGCAGCGGGAAGTGGTGATTGATTCCAAAGTTTCTCTGTCGGCGTATATGGAATATGTGAACGCCGAAAATGAAGTGGACAGGCAAAGATTTTTGAATGCCCACATTGACAGCCTGTTGAACCACGTGAAAGAACTTTCCAAAAAGAACTATGCCGAGTACATCAAACCGCCACGGGTAAAAATGGATTATGTTATCATGTTTGTCCCGCATACGGCAGCACTTTGGACGGCGATTAACGTTAGACCGAACTTATGGCGCGAAGCGATGGACAGGAACGTCTATATCGCCGACGAACAGACACTTTATGCGGCATTGCGAATCATCAATCTCACGTGGACGCAGATTGTGCAAAAGGAAAATCACGAAAAGGTCTATGAATTGGCGAATGAACTGATGGAACGCGTTGGGATTTTTATGGAGCGTTACCGTAGAATCGGCTCGGAACTCGATTCCGCACAAACCGCTTATGAAGAAGGGAAAAAATATCTTTTGCCGAATGGGAAGAGCATTTTGCAGACTTGCTCGAAACTTCAAAAACTCGGTGCCCGGCAAAATGCCCGCCATCCGATTCCGGAACTTGAAAGTTAGCGCTTTTTGCTTTCGTGCTTGCGGAAATAGGCGCGATTGCGCCTGTCCATTTTGATTTGTTCCCGTTCTTTCGCCCGTTCCTTGCTGGGTTCGTAGGTGCGGCCTTCTTTGTAAGAAGTTCGGGAAAGGAGCAGTCTGGAAACCTTTCCCATTTTTAATCGCTCTAACGTTTTTTGAATCCAAATGCGATTTTCGGGAATATACCAAAAGAAGAAACGCTTTTGATTGTTTTTTTGTTCGGCGGTTTTGGCGACGTAGAGCGGTTTTCCATCGGGATAGGTTTCTGCGTAATACATTTCGGTCGCGATGGTCATGGGTGTGGGCGTAAAGTCTTGGACCTGTTCGAGCCGAAATCCCAACTGCTTGGTTTCGAGGGCAAGTTCTGCCATGTCCTTTTCGGTGCAGCCCGGATGACTGGAAATAAAGTAGGGGATGATTTGCTGTCTCTTTTCGACCGCCGCGCTTTCTTTGTCGAAAAATTCCTTGAATTTGTAAAAGAGGGCGAAAGAAGGTTTGCGGATTAGGCTGAGAACGCTGTCCGAGGTGTGCTCCGGTGCGACTTTTAATCTGCCGCTGACATGGTTACGGATGAGTTCTTTTGCATAGTCGAGGTGATCGGCCAGAAGGGTTTTGTCCGTCGTTTCTTGTAAAATAAGATCGTATCGGACGCCGCTGCCAATAAACAAGTGCTTGATTTTTGGATGTTTGGAAATTTCCCGATAAAGTTCGGTCAGTTCCTGGTGGCGGGTGTTCATATTGTCGCAAATACGGGGAAATACGCAACTGGGTCGTGCGCATTTTTCGCAACGGCTGCGATCTTTTCCTCGCATTTTGTACATATTGGCGCTGGGGCCTCCGAGGTCGCTGATCGTTCCGGCGAATCCCGGCATTTGCGTGAGCAATTCCACTTCTCGCAAGATGCTTTCCTTGGAACGGCTGGCGACGAATTTTCCCTGGTGCGCATTGATCGCGCAAAAACTGCAACCGCCAAAACAGCCGCGATGCGAGGTGATGGAAAATTTGATCATTTCGAAAGCGGGAACGGGCCCGCGTTTTTTGTAGCGGGGATGCGGTGCTCGCATATACGGGTATTCAAAACTTTCGTCCAATTCGCCGTATTCGAGCGGAGGATAGGGCGGATTGATGACGACTGTGGTTTCTCCGACGTCTTGCAAAATGCGTTTGGCGTGGATTTTATTGGATTCGATTTCTGTTTTTCGAAAAGCTTCAAATTGCGTCTTTTTGCTTTGCAGACAATCTTCGTAGCTGGGGAGTTTTAAATCTTCAAACTCTTTGTTTTTGGGAACGCGTCCTTTGGGGACAAGATATGCCGTCTGCGGGATGGAATTGAGGTTTGAAAAGGGAACGCCTTTTTTGAGCAGGTGCAGCAATTCTTTCATCGGCTTTTCGCCCATACCGTAAATCAGCAGGTCGGCATTCGTTGTGGCGAGAATCGGTGGAAAAATCTTGTCGTCCCAGTAGTCGTAGTGGCTAATGCGACGAAGGCTGGATTCTAAACCGCCGATAACGATGGGAACGTCGGGGTAGAGCTGTTTTAAAATTTTTGCATAGACGGTCGTCGCGCGGTCGGGCCGAAAACCCGCTTTTCCTCCGGCGGTAAAAGCATCGTCGCTGCGCAAGCGTTTCCCGGCGGTATAGTGATTTACCATGCTGTCCATGCCGCTGGAGATGGCGAAAAATAAGCGGGGCTTTCCCAATTTTTTGAAATCGCGAAGGTCGTCGCGCCAGTTGGGTTGCGGAAGAACGGCGACTCGGTACCCTTCGTGTTCAATCAAGCGCGCAATGACAGCGTGCCCAAAGGAAGGATGGTCCACATAAGCGTCCGCAGAAATGACGACGACATCAACAAAATCCCAGCCCCGTTTTTCCAAGTCTTCTTTGGAAATCGGTAAAAAATCGAGAGTTTCCATAAGCGTAAAAATAAAAATTATCTTTAACGAAAATGATGGCGGTTCAATGTCTTACAAAATTTTGGTAGGAGCGATTGTTTCTTTTTTTGTGGTTTGATGCTTGCCTGTGGAAACGACGACTCTTCTTCTGCACAAGAAGAACTTTTATTCAGTGATTCTTTGAATGAATCCTCATCGAGTACTGAAGCTAGCAGTTCTTCCCGTATTTATGCTGGCTGCGAAGTGCCGCCTCTTTTGGAAAGCGGTTGGCCAAATTTTAGCGATGAGATTTCAGCGCTTTCGGAGTTCTTTTCGTATGGAAGCGATGTTGGGTGAGATTCCTATCGAAATGGAACCGACGGAATATGCGAGGAATTTCCTATACAAGGCGAATTTGGAAAGTTTGGACAATCCTCAGTTGCTCGATGGCATGTACAAAGCGGTTTGATATGATAGATTCTCAATTTGTAGCGGGAATGCTGACGGAGGATTTTGCATACATCCCGTCTGTCAAATACGATTGCAAGTTGTACAAGTGCGTTACGACGGCATATTTGAATCCCGACGTGGAATATGGGGAAATTTTGGATGAAAGGGACAATCAGGTTTATAGAACGGTCAAAATTGGCGAACAGGAATGGATGGCGCAAAATTTGAATTTCCTTACGATACCATCTGCCGATTTAGCAGTCAAGATACCATTCAGTCGATAGGGAGAATCCGAGGAGGATGCCCTGAAGGTTGGCATGTTGAAGATTTCTGGATTGCGGAAAATGGCAGGGCCGATAACCCGAATTTCAAAATTTACTCGTCTTCCTATTCAACGAGCGTGAATTTGGAGTTTTATGGCACAAGGGACGACTTTGGAAGATTTGATCTGAATGATAAAGGTGAAGGGCTTTCTGTCCGCTGCCTAAAGGATTGATGTTGAAAATTTTCTAAATTGGGGCTTGATATATATATCCCGCACTTGCGGAAAGGATTACTCTATGTCGAAACTGACGGAATCTCTTGAATGGAAAGCTCTCGCTGCGAAAGCGACGGAAGCGAAGACCTGGAATATGCGCAAGATGTTTGCAGAAGACCCGAAGCGTGCCGAAAAGTTCAGCGCCGAGGCCTGCGGAATTTTCTTGGACTATTCCAAGAACCTGATCGACGAAGACGTGATGGCGAAGCTTCGCGCTCTTTTGCCTGCTGCCGAATTTGATGCGATGCGCCAGAAATTTTTCTCTGGAGAAAAAATCAACACGACGGAAAAACGCGCCGTCCTGCATACCGCTCTCCGCTATAAGGGAAATGATCCGATTTGCGTCGATGGCAAGGACGTGATGCCAGAAGTTCGCGCTGTTCTCGAACACATGAAATCTTTCACGCATTTGGTTCGTTCGGGCAAGTGGCTTGGATTTACGGGCAAGAAAATCCGTTATGTGGTGAACATCGGCATCGGCGGTTCCGATCTCGGTCCGGTGATGGTCACCGAAGCGTTGAAGCCTTATGCAGACAAACCCGCTGACGGCGAATATTCTCCCGAAGTCTATTTTGTTTCCAATATCGACGGCACTCACATGGCCGAAACCCTCAAGAAAGTGAACATTGAAGAAACGCTCTTTATCGTGGCTTCTAAAACGTTTACGACTTTGGAAACGATGACGAATGCGGAAACGGCAAAGGCCGCTGTTCTCAAAGCGTTTAACGGTGATGAAAAGTCCATTGCAAAACATTTTGTGGCTCTTTCCACCAATACCGAAGCGGTTGCCGCATTTGGCATTGACACCGCCAACATGTTTGAATTCTGGAATTGGGTCGGCGGTCGCTACTCTCTTTGGTCGGCTATCGGTCTTTCGATCGCGCTCCGTATTGGCTTTGACAATTACATGAAATTGCACCAGGGCGCTTATGAAATGGACGAACATTTCAAGAATGCTCCTGTGGAAAAGAATCTCCCGGTGATTCTCGCCCTTATCGGCGTGTGGTACAACAATTTCTTTGACGCTTCGAGCTATGCCATGCTCCCGTACGACCAGTACTTGCATCGCCTCGCCGCCTACTTCCAGCAGGCCGATATGGAATCGAACGGCAAGACCGTTGACCGCGATTCCAAGCGCGTGAACTACCAGACTGGTCCGATCCTCTGGGGCGAACCGGGAACGAATGGTCAGCACGCCTTCTATCAGCTGATTCACCAGGGAACGAAAATGATTCCTTGCGACTTTATCGCTCCGGCGAATAGCCACAATAAGGTCGGCGACCACCACCAGAAACTGCTTTCCAATTTCTTTGCGCAGCCGGAAGCGCTGATGAACGGAAAGACTTTGGATGAAGCTGCGGAAGAACTTCGTGCGGCGGGAAAAACGGAAGAGGAAATCGCATTCCTCGCTCCGCATAAGGTTTTTGAAGGCAATAAGCCGACGAATTCCATTATGATGGATTATGTTTCCCCGGAAACTCTCGGTGCTCTTATCGCCATGTATGAACATAAGATTTTTGTACAAGGCGTGATTTGGAACATCAACAGTTACGACCAGTGGGGCGTTGAACTCGGC
>NZ_FUWU01000092.1 GCF_900167415.1 Fibrobacter intestinalis
CCACCCCACAAAAACAAAACTTCCAACCACAAAGCGTGGCGGGGGATAGGGTGAAGGGAAAAGGGGCTGCCCATGAGTCTTAAGAGTTTTACTCTTTTAGACGAATTGTCCCTGGAAGGGAGCCTTTGCAAAAGCGTGCAAGGCGAATGTTGCGCAGCAAGCTTGCTTGCAGGCATTATCTTCGAGGAGACTAGTAGTATTCGTCATTGCGTACCCACCAAGGAGAAAATCAGTCATATTTGAAAGCGACCGTCATTGCGAAACCCGGAGGGGTGAAGCAATCCTTTCCCGCTGACAAGATTGCCACGTCGCTACGTTCCTCGCAATGACGGGGTGCCAGCACAGATTGCTTCGGCTGCGCATCCCTGAAACTAGGAATCTCCGATTCCGTAGTTGAAGTATCCCTGGAAGGGACAATTCGCCTTAGGGAACAAGTTCCCAAGGCTCATGGGTAAGCGAGCACCTCGCAGTCTGCGAGAAGAAATTCCCCTTGTGAAAAAGAAATCCACGCTTTGAAAAAAAATTATTTGAGGGAATTTGGAGGAAGATTGTATATAATTCCCTTTTTTTCGGTGTTCAGTTTCTAGAATTTTTTGCAAGGGGGCGTAAATGCCGTTGTCCGCCCTATTGACGATGACGCTAAATTTTTTCAACGCCGAATTTCCCACAAAAAAAGACCAACTCGCGTTGGTCTTGAAATGAAAATGGAATTGCCTTATTCTGCGGCAGGGATTTCCGCTGCCGGTTGTGCGGAGGGAAGTTCTGCTGCTGGAGCCGCGGGAATTGCCGTTGCCGGCATTTGCGCGGGAGCTTGAGCTGCGGATTGTTCCGTCGCTTGCTTCAGGGATGATTTTGTAGAAGCGGAACTATCGTTCTGGATGGTCATATAGCCAAGGGCGAATACGAGAACCAAATAGATAATCCCGACAACTCTCGTGAGTTTCTGCACGAATGTCGCCGCTCCCGCCGTGGAAAAAGCGGATTGCGAAGTCATTCCGCCAAGACCGGCGAGGCCGCCCATCTTGTCGTTTTGCAGAAGAATCAGCATAATCAAGAAAAGGCAAAGAAAAACGTGAATGACGATTCCTGCCCAAAAGAGTGTTGGCATGTTTTTTCCTTCGGATGAAATTACTTGGCTTCAGCAGCGTCGATGATGGCTTTGAACGTGTCGGCTTTGAGTCCGGCACCGCCAATGAGACCGCCGTCAATGTCTTTTTGGGCGAGGAGACCGGCAGCGTTGGCTCCCTTCATCGAACCGCCGTATTGGATGCGCATGCCTTCGGCAACGGCTTCGCCGTAGATTTCCTTGACGACGGAGCGCACGTAGGCCTGGGTTTCTTCGGCCTGTTCGTCGGTGGCGGTGACGCCCGTTCCGATTGCCCAAACGGGTTCGTAGGCGAGAACGCACTTGGCGGCGTCTTCGGCGGAAACGTCCTTGAATGCGCCCTTGACCTGAAGGCCGAGGACTTCCTTAAGAATGCCGCCGTTGCGCTGGTCGAGGGTTTCGCCAATGCAGATAATCGGCTTGAGTCCGGCTTCCAAGGTCTTTTTCACTTTGAGGTTCACCGTTTCTTCGGTTTCATGGAAATACTGGCGTTGTTCGGAGTGTCCGATGATCACGTATTCGGCACCGATTTCCTTGACCATGTCGATGGAAACTTTTCCGGTGTAGGCTCCCTGGTCCTTCCAGTGGATGTCCTGGATGGCGAGTTTCACGTTGGAACCCTTGATGACATCAGCGACTTTGGCTGCGGCAAGATATGTCGGGGCGATGACGACTTCGGTCTTCTTCACGTCCTTGACGGCGGCGACGATGTCGCTGGCGAGTTGAACGCTTTCGCTCACGGTCTTGTTCATCTTCCAGTTTCCAGCAATGATGTACTGACGCATAATGTTTAACTCCTTAAGAGGTTTGTTTGAAATCCAGACCAAATGTATAAAAAAAGCGTTGCTTTGCTAGCAGCGCTTTGACAAAAAATCGTTAATAGGTGTATTCCTGGCTCTTCTTGGGAGGTTCGGACCCGCCATAGCGGTCGCCTTCGATTTTTTCCAGAACCAGCTCGTTTTCGTAGCCTTTCATGCGGACCGCTTCCGGCGCTTTCCATTTCAGGCGGGTGATGAGCTGCCCGTCCCTTGTCAGGTATTCCCAAATGTGGCCGTCCTGCATTTCGCGGTCGGGAGGTCCCCAGAGGAGGTTCACCATTTCCTGGGTCATGCCCTCTTCGATGTAGCCTTGCAGGAAAATGTCCTTGAGGCGTTTGTCGATGCCCATGCTTTCTTTGGTGGCAAAGTATTCCCGTTCGTATTGTTCGACGCCGCGTTCGACAAGAACAGATGAAGAATAGCGGCTGTTGCAGGCGGAAAGGGCGAGAATCGCAAGCCCGATTGCCAAGACCCTGTTGAGTTTCATAATCGCTCCTGAAAAGGTTTCACGTTCCATAGCGCATTTAAGATAAATAATTTTGGCGACCTCGTGTGTAAATTTCGGGAATTATATGCCATCTCGGCCAGTTCGACAAGTAACCGCTAGCCGAACTAGTCGAATTAGTCAAAGGGTGGTCCCTGAACTTGTCGAAGGGGCACTAGCCGCTAATTACTAGCGATTGGGCGGCGAATCTACGGGCGCAGCGTTTTTTCGATTTCCGAGAGGGCGTTCGCCGTGTAGCGGTTTAAAAGTTTCGATGCGGACTTGGCGATTTCCCGGGGCTCATGGCTTTCGAGCGGTTCCTTCTCGTCGTAGTTCTTTTTCCACAGGGTGGAATCCTTTTGCAGATCGCGCAGGGAGAGTTCCAGTGTGACGTGGGCGTAGCGTTCCGATTCATCGACTTCTTCGATGGCGGTTACAAAACCGGAAAGTTCCAAGTCGGGCATTGCCGACGCCCGGAGTTCCACTTTCTGAAACAGCCCGCTCTGCTTGAAGTTGTCGGCGACAAGGCTTGTCACCTGGTATTCCGGGGAAGAGGCCCACATGTCGTTGTTGTAGGACATGAAGTCGTATGGCGATTCGCGGTAAACGATATTGGTTTGCGCATAAGCCGGGTCGATGGCGAATTTTTTGACGGAGAGCGTGTAGGGGGTAGGGGTTGCCGCTTGGAATTGCGGCTCTGGAGCGAGAGTGTAGTAGCGCGTCTGGATGGTGGTCGTGGAGCAGGCGGAAAGCAGGGCGAGGGCGGCGGCAAAGAGGATTTTTTTCATGAGGCAAATTCCTTGGAAATCGTCGAAATGGTTTGTTCCTATCGCCCTTGCGGTTTGGATTCCCGAATAAGGGCGGACGGGTTCTGTTTGATTTTTTGCGAAAAGACGGACAGGTTGGAAAGGACGACGTTCAGCTGGTCCAGAACTTCGCCCAGACGGTCCTGGTTGTTGTAAAGCACCATATCGGCGCGCTTGGTCATGTCGCTGACGGACTTTAGCGCAGAAACCGTATTCTGATTTATCGTCTGCACGTCGAGCGCTTCCATTTTTTCTTGGAGAAGTTTTAGGTTCGTCTCGATTTTGGTGGCGATTTCCGCCTGCTGGACATCGTCCAGGGTCTTGCGGAGGGCTATTGCCGAGGCTTCGATTTCTTTCATCGGGCTCTGGATTTCGCGGGTGATTTTAGAAGCGTTCGCACTGGCGCTTTCCAAATTTTTGAGGGTGTTGGAAATGTGCCGGGCGTTTTCCTCGGAAAGGATGGTGGAAACGTGTTCCAGAAGTTTGTCCACTTTATCGTAGGTCGCTTCGGCTTTGCCGGAAACCTTTGTCAAAAAATTTTCCCCCGCTTGAACATAGCCGCCGGGCGGCACATCCATCTCGTTCACATTCCCGCCAGAAAGAACCAAATCCTTCAATCCGGTCAGGGAAATGCCGTGGGTCATCTGGGTGCGAGTGCCTTCCTTGATGGGCGTGCCCTCTTGCACGTTGAAGTGGACGATGACGTGGTTCAGGTTCGTGCTGTCGATGTGAATCTTGGTCACGTTGCCGACTTCGATGCCGTTCAAAAGTACTTTGGCGTCGATGGAAAGGCCGATGACCGACTCGTTGAAAATGGTATAGTATTCTGTTTTTTTGTCGGACAGCTGCTGCTGGGCGATAAAGACGGTGAATCCGATGGCGGCTCCCAGACAGATGAGGAGAAAAATGCCCAGCCGGATGCGTTCTGTTCTTGTCGTGTCCATAAAATTTGCTAATCCTCAAAATGAAAATGGACGAATTGTTTGTCCGTTTCGGTATTGTGGTGCGAGCGCGAAAAAAAATCGTGGATGTCGGGAATGTCGGAATCGATGCCGTCTTTTAACGTGCCGTCCATCAGGACCCGCCCGTTTTTCAGATAGATAAATTTGTCTGTAATCGTCCGGATGCTTTCCAGCTCGTGCGAAACGATAACGACGGAAATTCCCAAAGAGTCCCGCAGTTCCAAAAGGAGTTCGTCCAGGGAGCGCGAAGTGACAGGGTCAAGCCCGGCGGACGGTTCGTCGCAAAAGAGAAGTTCCGGTTCAAAAGCGATTGCCCTCGCCAGAGCGGCGCGCTTGCGCATACCGCCCGAAAGTTCGGATGGGAACTTGTAAAAGGCGTTGAGCAGGTGCACTTTTTCCAGCCGATCGGCGGCGATTTCGTCCAGAGTCTTTTGGGCGAGCTTGGGGTAGCTGCGGCGGAGGGGGAGTTCCACGTTTTCGGCGACGGTCAGGTTGGTAAGCAATGCACCGCCCTGAAAAAGAACGCCTGTCCTTTTGCGGATGCGGTCCGGAATCGGTTCTCGTGTCGGGATTTCTTCGCCGAAAAAGGAGAGGGTTCCCGATATCGCCCTTTCCAGTTTCAGGATGTTGTTCAGCAGCGTCGATTTCCCGCAGCCCGAAGCGCCCAGAATCATCCGGATTTCTTTGGGCATTACCGTAAAGGAGATGTCTTCCAGAATCACTTTTTGCCCGTAACCGGCGCGTAGATGTTTGACTTCCAATACTGCGGTCATGGCTTAATAATAGATGAATGAAAAGAGGGCGTCGGCAATGATGATTCCCGAAATGGACGTGACGACGCAGGATGTGGTGGCTTTTCCCACGGCATCGGCACCTCCGCGGACGTTCAGGCCTTTTTGGGCGGCGACCAGGGCGATAATCCAGCCGAAGACGAGGGATTTAATCATGCTTTTCGTGATAAGCACGAGGTTTATTCCGTCTTTCAGCGAAAAGATGTAGTTGTATGGGGAAATTTCACAGACCAGGTCGGCGACGATCATTCCGGAAAGGCAGCCGAAAATGGACGAGCAAAAAGAGAGAATGGGGACGGCGACGCTCAACGCCTTGAAGCGGGGGAGCACCAGAAATTGAATCGGGGGGATGCCCATGGTTCGCAGGGCTTTAATTTCTTCGGCGACGGTCATGCTGGAAATTTCCGCGGTGATGGAACTGCCGGAACGCCCCGCCAGAATAATGGAACTGAGCAGAGGGCCGATTTCGGCAAACATCAGAAAGCCGAGTCCGCTTGCCAGGTAGGATCCGCCCCCGACCGCATTCAGCATATTGGAACTTTGGAACGCGAGGGAGAAAGCGATAAGGAAAACCAGCAAAAAGACGATTCCGCAGGCGTCGCCGCCCAAGCGAAGGAGCTGCCGGGCAGTCCCGTGAAAGGGAATGCGGCTTTTGTCGAAGGTCTTAAAAAGCGTCCAGTAAACGCATTCGCTGAGCAGGTAGAAAAAATCGCGCAGGCCTTTGAGAATAAAGAACCCGAAATCGCCTGTCTTTTCGACAATGCCCATTTCGTTCTGCGCTTCTTTTGGCGGAACTCTGTTGATGGTCAGCTGGGAAAGTTCGGTGCGGAGCTCGGAAGAAAAACCGCTCAATACGCATTTTTTTCCGGTGTTTTCTGCAAAAAGGGCGATGTCCGCAAGCAGAGTCTTTCCAAAAAAATCCAGAGAAAAAACAGCCGAGCCGTCCAAACGCAAGTTTCCTTTGGAAAGAATGCGGAAACAGCTTTTTTGGATGACGCCGAGGTCTTTCGGGGAAATATCCCTGGGAAGCTGGACTGTCGTAAAATTCTCCATTGCAAGCGCAATTTAGAAAAGAAATCCCGATTTTTTGATGGAGTTAAAATCTTTTGCGACAAGAAAGGCCCTATTTCGGATAAAGGACTTTGGTTAGTTGTTGGTTGTCTGCGGTTAGTGGGCCTCGGCCAGTGCCCTTCGACTAGTTCGACAAGCGGCTGCTAAGCTTGTCGAATCTCACTAATCGGCGGACCCTGAGCCTGCCGAAGGGCAGGGACCGCTTGTCGAATTGGCCGAGATTATATAGTCCTCCCTTAAAATCTCGTCCAGCCCGCATAACTATTGGGAAAAACTGATTTCTACCCTGTGAAAATATTGCAAGGATTTCTAAAATATGATTGAAAACCTTGCATTTTTTATGTACAGACCGCCAAAATCCCACGCACAGACAAGCCTTTTCTGCTCCCTTGAGGAGCAGTTGAACCACAAGCACCCCCTCTACGTTCTCGCGAACAAGATTGACTGGAACAAGTTCGAGACCGAGTTTTCCAAATTGTTCGACGAAAAGATGGGTGCGCCAAACAAGCCGATCCGTCT
>NZ_FUWU01000116.1 GCF_900167415.1 Fibrobacter intestinalis
CGGTCAGGTACACGAACCCGTGCTTGAGCCGGATGTAGGTGATGTCGGTACTCCGCACCTGGTTCACATGCGTTACTTTCACGCCCCGAAGCAGGTAGGGATACTTCCGGTGCATCGCGTTCGGCGGATTTTCGTTCGGCGAAGCGGCGTCCATCGGCATCATCGGCGGGGCGGACGGTCCCACGTCCATCTTCACGGCGAATAAGCTCGCTCCGCACCTGATAGGCCCTATCGCAGTCGCCGCCTACACCTGCATGGCTCTCGTTCCGCTGATCCAGCCTCCCATCATGCGCCTGATGACCACTCCGAAAGAACGCGTCATCCGCATGAAGAGCCTTCGCAAGGTCGGCAAGCTCGAACGCATCGTCTTCGCCGTCATGGTGATGGTCATCTGCGTCCTGGTCGTTCCCGATGCATCCGCACTGATCATCATGTTTATGCTCGGAAACATTTTCAAGGAATCCGGCGTGGTCGACCGCCTTGTCAAGACTTCGCAAAACGAGCTGATGAACATCGTCACGATTTTCCTCGGAACATCCGTCGGATTGACCATGGCTGCGGACATCTTCCTCCGGCCAAAGACCCTGCTGATTATCGCAATGGGGGTCGTCGCATTCGGATTTTCGACTTTTGGCGGTCTTCTGCTTGCGAAAATCATGAACAAGTGCACCCCGAACAATCCGGTAAATCCGCTAATCGGTTCCGCCGGAGTTTCCGCCGTTCCGATGGCTGCCCGTGTTTCCCAGCTCGAAGGCGCCAAGTACGACCCGCAGAACTTCCTCCTCATGCACGCCATGGGACCGAACGTTTCGGGCGTAATCGGCACGGCGATTGCCGCCGGATACATGATTTCCCGGCTCGCCTAAAGATTCGTACGGAATTCGAGAGAACCCGGCATTGAACGGGTTCTCTTTTATTTTTCAAACAAAAAAGCAAGATTTGCGCAATCAGAACATCAACAATCGTTGAGATCGCCAAATAAAGAACTTATTTTTTAAAATGTAATTTAACAAAATCTTTTGGAGTTCTTATGAAACATAACCATCTCCTTTTCCGCATTAGCGGGCTAATCAGTTGCGCAATAATCAGTTGGGCAAGTATCGTTTCATGTGGAGACGATTCTTCTTCCGGTTCAAAAGACGGCGGTGAAACAGGCAAAGTAAAGACTGTCGCCGATTTGGGGATGTAGCGCTTAACCGCAACTTGGAAAAAATTGAGGAAGCTAATAAGGTGTATATTTCCAACCAAGGAGCCACCTTATGGCAGAAGAAAATAAAC
>NZ_FUWU01000025.1 GCF_900167415.1 Fibrobacter intestinalis
ATACCGGACGTCCCGAAGAAAAACGCGACCTACTACCAGAAGAAAAAGGCTCACAAGCTTTTTTGCAAGAGGGCTGGCATCGAACCAATCAATGGTCACTTGAAGAGCGACCACCGCATGGGTCGCAACTTCTACAAGGGAATCTTTGGCGACATGCTCAACGCAAAGCTTGCAGCAGCAGCGTTCAACTTCAAGAGGGCCATGAGGCGCTTTTTTGCCCTGTTGGAATGGCTATACTGTTTTTGCCTTCTGTGGAACGGAATGAACAAAAAATGCGAACGTCCTTATCTTGCGTTCGCAAAGTGACTTTTTAAGGGCTGACTATTTACGCATAAGGAAAAACTCTACGCCATTTCACATAATGTGATTTACCAATGGGATGAAACAGATTCCTGGATTTCGATTGACAGCGTACACTTTAAAAAAATCGAGGACGATGTGTAACAAGAGCTCCGGGAATAGTCACCTCTTTAGCTTCTGACGAGAAACATCTATTCGCTTCAGGAGAACGCCCATTTATTCCTATGGTCTATATGGGCGATTATGGAGAGCCTTACGAGAGTGAACCCAAAGGCTGGCGAATGCTCAACCGCAATTGGTGCACCGCCAAGGGCAAATGCCAGACCGGTAGCACAGTCCAAAGTTTGGATGTCGTCGGCGACACGCTCTACGCTGCCGCCGCAGATGGCCTTTTCAGGTTTCCCCTTTCAGAACTGGACAGCGCCATCGCCAACGAATCTTCTTACTATTTAATTTCACAGGACTCGCAGGTTGTTATGCCCAAGTAAATCCTGTCTTGGATAGAAGCATCTTCAATGTTCCGGAGCAGATTTTTGGGATGTAGCCGTGTCAAAACCGCGCTCATTCCGTAGCGTTTTTGCATTCCCTGATCGAGTTGCGATGAAGCGGACAGGGCAAGGGTTTCTCCTTGTAAAATTTTTAAGAACGCACGTGGTTTCGCTCGAAATTCCGACGACTTTGAGTTGCGACTTCCCTACTTTTCGCAAAGCCTTCCGGACTACCCGCCAGAAGGCAGATACATCCGTTCGATTTCTTGGGCGAAGCGAGCTTCCACCGCTTTGCGGCGTAGTTTAAAAGTCGGCGTCAGCAATCCGGATTCCACCGAAAGCGGTTCGGCGACCAGCGTCCATTTTTTGATGCGCTCCCAGTGGTTCAGCTTTCGGTTTACCGCATCGATATAATCCTGCACACGGCAAAGAATGCGCTCGTCTTGCAAAGCTTCTTCGGCATGAAAATTCCGGCGGTTCGTTCCCAAAATGCGCATAGCGTCGTCGCATTCCAAAAAGAGTATCGCCGAAACGAATTTCCGATTGTTCGCAATTACCAAGGCGGCATCAATCAACGGATGGCGTCCCAGTTCTAGTTCAATGGGAACCGGCGAAACATATTTGCCCGTGCTCGTTTTAAAAATTTCTTTGATACGCCCTGTCAAAAAAAGATATCCGTCTTCGTCGAGTAGCCCCTGATCCCCGGTGCGAAAATACCCGTCCGAAGTCCACGCTTCCCGATTCATTTCGGGCATGTTGCGATAGCCGTGAAACACGCTCGGCCCCTTGACCAGGATTTCGTTTTGCGGACCGATTTTGACGCGCAATCCGGCGATGGGCTTTCCTACCGATCCGATTTTGTACGCCCCCGTGATATTCGTGCTGACCACAGGACAGCATTCCGTAAGGCCGTAGCCTTCAAAAACCGGAAAGCCGACATTGACCAGAAAGCGGAAAACTGTCTTGTTCAACGCGCTGCTTCCCGAAATAATCCATTTGAAATTTCCGCCAAACGCTTCGCGAATTTTCCGATAGACCAATCTGTCGTAAAAATTTCTGCGCCATTTTCCTCGACCGGGAATATTCTTCTTCGCAAAAAGCATCGCCCGGTGCATTATCCTGCGCTTCAGCCCCCGCAGTTTGTATTCCCGCGCCGAAACCGCGTCGGCGAGTTTTTCCAAAATCCGCGGAACAAAGGTGCATATCGCCGGATGCACTTCGTAAGCGATAACCCCCAGATTTTTGGGGGAGTCCGCAAAATAGATCTTTACATGGCGGGAAATGTAAAAGCAAATCGCCATCCGCTCAAAAACATGGGCAACGGGCAAAACACTCAAAGCGGAGTCCGTTTTCACGTCCAAATGGATCATCGGCGAAAGCGCGCCAATCATCGAAAGCATATTCCGGTGCGAAAGCTCCGCCCCTTTGGGAAGCCCGGTCGAACCGCTCGTATAAATGACCGAAAACAAATCCTGCGGGCGGATTCCCTCCAGACGATATTGAAAATAGGCGCGGGCGCCTTCCTCTTTCGCGAGGATTTCGCCTTCGTAAAGCAGATTTTTCCAATAGACGCCATTCAAGGGAAGCGGCGAATTTTCGTCAAAGCAAAAAATGTAGCGAAAATGCGCCAGATGCTTGCGAACGCCGGCATCCAGGTTGTCAATGCGATCGACGGCCAAAAAAGCGATTTCCGAATCCTTGCACTGGAATTCAAAATGCTCTTCACTGATATTGGGAAAAAGCGGAACGGTCGGCGCATGGCAAATTTCGCACGCCAGATCCGCAATAAACCAGTTTGGAGAAGAGTCGGCAATGATACCCAGACTTTTTCCTTCGCCCACGCCATATTTAGCGAGAGCCAAAGTCGCATAGAGCAGCATTTTTTCCAGTTTGTCGCCCGAATACGCATCCCAAAAACCATCCCGCCGTTTGAACCAGCCGGGGAAATCGGGATCGCGGCACATATCGAGAAACTGCGCCGGAAGGGATTGAAAGTCTTCGCTTTTCATACGATTCTTGCCATCAAAATACCTTTTTCCACAAAAAATGCGATAAAAAAGCAGATTTTGAAAAAAAAATTTTGAAGACGGATTACAAAAATGTCATTTTTGGCGTTTTTTGTTTTTCGCATTTTTCTTCAAAAAATCGTTTTGTTCAGAACGATTTCCGTTTTATACAAAATTGTAACATTTTATTTTTCTCCGCACCAAATTATCGGCTTTTGGCTTTGTTATATTTCCCCACGAAAAACAATTTTGTTTTCATTGGAGATAAACATGACCATCAAAAATGCATATCTGAAAAAGGTTTACGACAAAGTTGTCGCCCGCGACCCGGATCAGGCTCTTTTCCACCAGGCAGTCCGCGAATTTCTCGAATCGCTCGACCCGGTTCTTGAAAAGGACAAGTCCTATGAAACGAACGGCATCATTGACCGCCTTGTCGAACCGGAACGCGTCATCATGTTCCGCGTCCCCTGGCTTGACGACAAGGGCAATGTGCAAGTAAACCGCGGCTACCGCGTCCAGTTCAATTCGGCCATCGGCCCTTACAAGGGCGGTCTCCGTCTTCGTGACAATGTCACCCTTTCCATGCTCAAGTTCCTCGGTTTTGAACAGGTCTTCAAGAACAGCCTGACGACTCTTCCGATGGGTGGCGGCAAGGGCGGTTCCGACTTCGACCCGAAAGGCAAGAGCGACAACGAAGTGATGCGCTTCTGCCAGTCCTTCATGACGGAACTCTGCAAGCACATTGGCGCGGACACGGACGTTCCGGCTGGCGACCAGGGAACAGGTGCTCGTGAAATCGGCTATATGTTCGGTCAATACAAGCGCATCCGCAATGAATTTGTGGGCGTTCTGACCGGCAAAGGACTTTCTTACGGCGGTTCTCTCGCCCGCACAGAAGCGACCGGCTACGGACTTTGCTACTTCACCCGCGAAATGCTCAAGGATCTCGCCAACGATTCCTTCCAAGGCAAAACCGTCGTCATTTCCGGTTCGGGCAACGTCGCCATCTACGCTTGCCAAAAGGCGCAGTCCTTTGGTGCGAAAGTCGTTACCGTTTCGGATTCCAACGGCTACATCTATGACCCGAACGGCATTCAGCTCGACATCGTTCGCGACATCAAGGAAGCCCATCGTGGACGTATCAAGGAATACGCCGACCGGGTAAAGGGTTCCGAATACCACGAAGGTTCGAAGGGCGTTTGGACGGTCAAATGCGACATCGCTTTGCCGTGCGCCACGCAGAACGAACTTGACGAAGAAAGTGCCAAGGCTCTTATCGCCAATGGCGTAAAAGCTGTCGCCGAAGGTGCGAATATGCCTTCCACTCCGGAAGCTATTGAAGCATTCCTGAATGCAGGCGTTCTGTTTGGACCGGCCAAAGCCGCGAATGCAGGCGGAGTCGCTACTTCCGGCCTTGAAATGAGCCAGAACTCCGAACGTCTTTCCTGGACTTTCGAAGAAGTGGACGCCAAGCTCGAAGGCATCATGAAGAGCATCTACAAGGCTGCATCGGAAGCCGCCGTCGAATACGGACAGAAGGGCAACCTGGTCATGGGAGCCAATATCGCCGGATTCAAGAAGGTCGCCGACGCGATGAAATGGCAGGGCGCCGTCTAATTCGCGCTTCCTTATTTACAAGAAAAATCCCGGGCATTCGCTCGGGATTTTTTGCTTGGTAGGGAAAGCGGCTTCTTGCCGTTTTCTATTTCCATTCAGGCTGCAAATCCCATAAGCTTTGTAGAATTGCGCGTTTGGGCTTTCGTCACTCTGCGGAGCATAGCGACGCGGCAAATCATTTAGGCTCAATTCGGCGTAAAATTGAATTTAAGGGAAAGCGCCGGCTCCCGGTAATTCGCAGGCAATTCCGGCAATGTGGAAATTTGCACAGCTCGCATGGAAAGATGGTCCCAAGTGCGATTTCCCGACGAGCGTTTCAGCGAGATATTCGTAATTTTCCCAAAACGATCCACGGTGAATTGCACCGATGTTTTGGTACTCTTGCTCACTTTCAATCCCGATGGCGGCCTGAAATTTTGCATGATGATTTGCTTTAGGCGTTCCAGATAGACCTGCATCAACGGATCCATATCCACGTAGCCGACCGGGTTTAATCCCGACTCTTCGGCGATTTCTTCGGGCAAATCCATATCGTCCGGCAGATTCATCGTTTCCTCTTCGTGAACTTCTTCCGGCTCTGGTGCGGGTTCAGGAGGCGGCTCGACGGGCTTCGGTTTTTCTTCGGCGATTTTCGGTTCCGGAGGAAGTTCCTTCTTGATTTCCGGCTTGGGTTTCGGCAGTTCCTTTTTCGGTTCTGTTTTGGGTGGTTCCGGTTTTGGAGGCTGCGGTTTGGGACGCGGCGCGGCGGGTTTTACGGGCTTGGGCGACTGCACTTGAACCAGCTGAAAAACCTTAACGGCTTCCGGCGGACGTTCAAAATGGATTTGATTCAATCCGATAACGGCGGCTACAATCAGCAGATGAAAAACGACAGAGACCGCAATAATCTGGAGGAGTTTTCCGCTCCAAGCGGTTCTGAAAAAGGGCGAATTTTTCTGCGGATTTTTATGGGACATCGCTATCTTTCATCCGGCAGAGTCAAAAAACCGAGCTTGGTCACGCCCGCATTCTGCACGAGCGAAACGACTTTCATCACTTTGCCATAATCTACGGATTCGTCCGCATTGATGACCACCGCCATATTGCCGTCCCAAAGGGATTTGAAAACGCTATTGAAATCCTTGGGGTTTACTTTCATGTCGGCGATATAGACTTCGTTCTGCTTGTTGATGGAGACTTTCAGCAGTTTTTCCTGCTCCATCGTGGGCGCTTCCGCCTTGGGCAGTTCCACTTTGATTCCTTGACTCATCAGCGGTGCGGAAATCATAAACACAATAAGAATCGAGAACACCACGTCAATCATATTCGTGAGGTTCATTTCCTGATTGATAGGCTTGCCACGACTGCGTTTCACAAGAACTCCTTAACCAGCCACTTCTTCCAACGCCAGCAAGTCGCCACGTTTGAACAGGCTGAGCATCCGGCTGCCAAAATTATAGTAAGCGATTTCGTTTTCTCCGGTACGCGAAACGAAGATGTTGTAAGCGCCCGATGCGGGAATGGCGACAACGAGACCGGCGACCGTCGTAATCAAAGCCATCGCGATGCCCGGGGCGACGACGGTCAAATCGGCGGAGCCGTGCTTGCCGATTTCAAAGAAAGCGCTCATAATGCCCCACACGGTGCCGAGAAGTCCAAAAAACGGAGCCAGGTTGGCGCACATCCCCAAAAAATTCACATGGCGATTTTCGCTCAGGCGGATGCCTTCTATCGAACGCTGGATCGTATCTTCCAAAAGCGAAGCACGGTGCTGTATTGAATCGTAACTCACAAAGCTGCTGAATTTGGACGCTTCGATTAGGACTTCTTCCGTCAGGCTTTTGAGGGCGCTCATTCCGCTGGAATCGCAAAGGTCCTTCAAGTCCACAAACCGTTCCACTTTTTCAAATTGGCGATAAAAGCGGGCGTTGGCATTTTGATTTTTACGGAAAAAAATCCACTTCAGAATAATAATGCCCCAACTGAAAAGCGACATCAGAGCCAGAACGCAAAGGATGATGATTGTGGCGACGTCGGAATCGCGAACCATCTGGATGACCGGCAAGTCGAGCATAAAGCCTCCCAAAAAAAGTCCGATACAATATAATAAAAAGCGTTCGGCAAGATGGGCGGAAAAATCTTCGTCAACAAAAAATGCTTGACTTATCGCGAAAACAAAATTAAGTTCCCCTTATACGGGACGTTCCGATTTCCACCCATGCCAATTCACCCCAACGCCTTTCGTTCCCGTTGTATATGGAACCGGACAACTTGAAAAAAATCAGAGGTTACGAAATGAATGATGAAATCTGGATGCAAGAAGCCATTCGAGAAGCAAGAACCGGCATCGAACGCAATGAAGGCGGGCCCTTTGGAACCGTCATTGTCAAGGACGGAAAAATTGTGGGACGCGGACACAACGGCGTTCTTTTAAAGCACGACCCGACCTGCCACGGAGAAATCGAAGCGATTCGCGATGCCTGCAAAAATCTGGGGACGCATATTTTAAAAGGCTGCACGCTTTACACGACTTCGGAACCTTGCCCCATGTGCCTTGGCGGTATTCTATGGGCGAAGATCGATTCCATCGTCTGCGGGTGCAATGTCCGGGATGCCGAAAAAATCGGTTTCGGCGACAATTCCTTTTACGAAATTCTCACTGGGAAAGAACGCGGAAAACTCCAGCGGCGCACAGCCTGTCGGGAAGATTGCCTGCAACTTTTCCAGGACTATTCCCGCAAAACGGATACGCGCTACTAAACCCACAGCGCAGACACCAAAATGTTGTTAAATTGAAACTATGCTTTTAAAACAAAATCCCCTTTGGGAATCCAAAAAAGAAAAGAACTCCCCCGTTGTCGTCGCCCATCTTTTCAAAGACAATTCCTTTTTGCATGTCCGCTTTCAAGTTTCCGAGCCGGAAAATTGTTACGCCTCCTTTATTCGTCAAGACGGCGACCACGCTTGGGAAGACAGCTGCGTCGAAATTTTCGTCCGGGCTCTCGACAATCCGAACGAGTATATCAATTTTGAATTCACCAGCAAAGCCTTCTGTTATGCGGCCCGTGGCAGAGATCGCTTTCATCGCAAAGAATTTTTGCGCAACCGGTATTCCCGCATTCTGCGTTCGACGACAGCTCCCGTTTTTCAAAACGGCACGGTTTCCTGGGAAATCCACGTTTCCATTCCCGCGCAACTCCTGGGAGCCGAAAATCTGGCGGGGGAAGAAATTTTCGGGAATCTTTACAAATGCGCGGACAGGGCTCGCACTCCCCACTACCTGACCCTATTTCCCATTTCGACAGAACGTCCCGATTTTCACCAGCCCCGATTTTTCCAGAAACTTTTATAAAAGGACGGCTTTGAATGCCCATTTTCCGACTTAGCCTTTTCCTTTGCGCCGCCATGCTTTGGGGACAGGACTTGCTGTACATGCCATTTGGAAAGCCGGGATTTCTCACCTCTTCCTTCGGAGAAAATCGGGGAACGCGTTACCATGCGGGCATCGACTATTCCACGGAAATGCAGGAAGGCTTCCCGGTCCTGGCTCCGGAAGAGGGAAAAATCGTCCGGGTCAAGGTCTCGCCCTATTTTTACGGCAAGGTCATCTACTTTCAGGGAAAAAGCGGGCGCACTTGGGTCTTTGCGCACCTCAGCGGTTTTTCAGGGCAGCTTCACGCCTTGATTCAAAAGACCCAGAATCAAAAACGCCGGAACGATGTCGCTCTGGAAAATCCGAAAATTCCCGCATTCCGCTATGGAGACACGCTGGCATTTACCGGCAGCTCCGGCATCGGAAATCCGCATTTGCATCTGGAATTGCGAGACGGTGAAAACGTCCTGAATCCCTGTCGGAACGGCGTCTTTTGCGGAGACACGCTGGAACCGCTCATTCTCGGAGCCGCGGTTTTTCAGGGAGAAAGCGTTTCCCTTTCCGGCGAAAGCGATTTGAAAGCGGGCTGTCTGGCCGAGCCGAACCCGAAAAACCGGCAGGATCCGTTGCGATTCGCATTCAAAATCGCCGATTACAGCCGTGAACCGCTGGAAAATCCGATGTCCATTCGGCGACTCACCTTAAAAAATGGCGGCAAAATCATCGGCGAGACCGTTCACGACACGCTGTCCTATTCCGGCATGATTCAAATTCGCGAAGAACTTTTGTGGGCGGAAGAAGCGGACACGGCTGGCGACTGGCACTGGATTTCCGAGCCGTACATCCCGGACGCCAACGACTCTCTTACTCTGGAAGCCGAAGACATGGTCGGGCACGTCGCCTCCCGAAAATTGACGCTTTCAAAAGAATGCCCTGGGGAAAAGCCGATACGGCAAGGAAAAAATCAACGCCCCGAACTCTTCACGTTTTTAAGCCGCCCATGGGTGGGGTTGCATCTTTGCCAGAGCGAGGATTCCAAAACCGCATTTTTCTTCTTCAGCCGCGGAGAACTGCTGGCCGACGCCTGCAAAGAAGTCGAACCCGTCGCGACGCCTCTGGGGAAACTTCTGGAAATATACCCCGGCATCGACGAAATCCGTCTTGTGCAGAACGGAAAAACGGACACCATCCGAATCGGGGAAATTCCCGCAGACGCTCAAAACTTTCAACTGGAGACCCGATGGGACGGGCATTCCATTCGGCAACAGGTCACCGAACTTGCCGACGTTCCGTGGACAAGAATCCTCGCCGTACGAAAATTCCAGAACGACAGCGTTCCCGCTTTTGAATTTCATCCCAAGGGACTTCATTTTTTGGGAAGCTGGACCGTCGCTTTTGACGCGGAACTCGCCCAAGCGCCCCTCTACTATCTTGGGGAAACCAGCCGGAAATGGTTCCTCTTCAGCAAGCAGAAAGCCGCCATCCGGGAACGGAGCGCCAGCATGAACGAACTTCGGGATATCGGTTTCATCTTGGACAAAACGCCGCCCGAATTGGGAACGCCTCGTCTGGATTCCGCCATGATTGCGGGCAAAAGGCAAAAAGTCCTTCGGATTCCCGTCATCGAAACGGAGTCCGGAATCGAAAACGGCAACTCTATCCAGGCAAGCGCCAAAGGCAAGCCTTTCATCTATGCCGAATACGATTCGGAGCCGAAAGAACTCGTCTTTGTTTACAGCGATCTTCCCTCCGGAAAAAATTTCACCATCCGAATCCAGGATGAAGTGGGCAACGCCAAATCATTCCTCGTGGACATTCCCCGCAAAACAGATTCGGAATAAGATATTATAATTGCACATCAAATGGCTAACGACCCCTATATACTTGTAGAAAACCAGGAAACTCTCGACAAACTGCTCGACGATCTTTCCCTCTACGATATGGCTGCTGTCGATACCGAAGCGGATTCCATGTATCACTACAACGTCCGCCTATGCCTTGTGCAAATCACTATCGGAGAGCACCATTACATAGTCGATCCCTTGGCTCCCATCGACATCCGTCCGATTTTTAAAACACGGGCGATGAACACCTTGATTTTGCACGGGGCCGATTACGATTTGCGGATGCTCTGGCATACTTTCCGCTTTTCTCCAAAACACGTTTTTGACACGATGATCGCCGCTAAATTTTTGGGCGAAGAAGGACTCGGCTACGCCAGCCTGGTTAAAAAGTATTTTGGAATCGACTTGCCCAAGGACAACCAGAAATCCGACTGGACAACCCGCCCGCTGCCCTCGGATATGTGCGAATACGCCATTCACGACACTTTCTATCTGCACGAACTTTGCGCCCTTTTGGGCGAGCAACTCAAAGCTCAAGGAAAATTCAGCTGGATGATCGAAACCTGCAACAACCTCATAGATAAGGTGATGCAGACGAAAGAGGAAAACGGGGAAAGATGGCGCATTGCCGGTGCTTTCCGTTTGCCGCCCAAATCCCTGAATATTCTTAAACATATCTGGCTATGGCGTGAAAAGGAAGCGCAAAAAATGGATCGCCCGCCCTACAAGGTTTTTGGCAATGAACTGATGCTCGCCATTGTCCGCTCCGTATCCTACTCTTTCCCGGCAATCCAAGAAAACATCCTTCCTAAACTGCCCCGCAATTTTACGGGAGAACGCCGCGCGGAATTTCTTTCCATGTTGCAAAGCGCCGTGTCCATTCCCCAGAAACAGTGGCCCCCCATGCAGCCCAAAGTGCCTCCTCCGCAAATCATTCCCGACGGCGAACTCATCGACTCGCTGAAAGAATGGAGGGACGAAAGGGCGCACGAATTGGATTTGAACGAGTCCATGCTGGCCAATCGTGCCCAACTGATCGCCCTCGCCACTCCGGTAGGAGCGTCCTGGGACGACCGTTACGACGCCGCGCATTTTTTGAACTGGCAGCGTTCCGTATGGAACGGAATTCTTTCCCATAAACTGGCAGGTAACTGATGAGAATTGGTGTTCCCGAACTTCTCCTTTTGCTTTTTTTGGCGATTCTTTTGCTGGGCGCTCGGCGCATTCCGGAACTCGGAGCGGCACTCGGCAAAGCCCTGCGAGAATTTCGAAAAGCGGAAAAGGACGAAGATAAAGAAATCCTCCCCCATGAAAAAAACGACAATCCCGACAACGCGACTCATGACAAGAAATAAGGAATTCTAGTGATGGAGATTTCCGAACATTTTCAGGAACTCCGCCGTCGCCTCTTGATTTGCATCGTCTGTTTTGCCGCAATCGCCGCAACCGCTTTTGCCTGTTTCCCTCGACTCTGGCATTTTGTACAAATTCCCATTCTTCAAGTCGATACGGTAACAATTGTAAACCTTTCGCCCGCGGAAGGCGTTTCTGTCAGCATTCTGGTTTCCTGTATGGCAGCGGCATTCGCGACTTCCCCGCTGTTCCTCTACCACGCCTACGCTTTTTGCGCCCCTGCCGTTCAAAAAGAGAACCGCCGTTTTTTTTTCGCATCGTATCTTTCCGCCTGCGCCCTATTTTTTTTCGGCGCTTTTTTCGCGTATTTCTGCGCCATCCCCTTGTTATTCCAATTTTTGCTAAACTACTCGGATGTCAAGCAGCTCTGGTCGCAGACCGCCTACGTCTCTTTCCTATTTCGTTTTGAAATTCTCTTTGCCGTTCTTTTTCAAATGCCTGTCGCCTGCGCCCTGTGGGGACGTTCCGGCATTTCCGACAGAAATTTCCTGTGGAAACATTTCCGGATTATCCTCTTTCTCATCGTCCTGATTTCCGCCCTGGTCACGCCGCCCGATTTGCCTTCCCTTTTCTGGATGGCCATCCCCATGTTCCTCCTGTTCTTGCTGAGCGCATTCACCTATCGCCTCGCCTGGAGAAAAAAATGAACGCCGATCTGGGATTTTCGGAATTCACCCTGCTCTTGCTGCTTGCGCTGCTGCTTTTTTCTCCCCGGGACTTGGGAAAGGCACTCGCCAAGTTCAAATACTACAAAGGAAAATTCTACCGGATGAAATTCGATTTGGAAGATGCGATGCTCTACAATTTTGACAAAGACGCCGAAAGCGCATGGATTGTCGAAGCCGTTCGCCGATTCGACCTGTACCGTTCCGCTCCCAAAGTCGCCGCTTTTTACCCGCTGGCTGGCGAACCCGACATTTGTCCGCTGCTGAAAGAATTGGCCAAGGAAGGCCGCTTGCTGCTTCCCCGAACCCTGGAAAATTTTCAGATGGAATTTGTGGAAATCCACCGGATGGAAGATCTTGTCGAAGGCCGATTCCACGTGCACGAGCCTCCGCGATACTTGCCCGCCTACCAAGGGGAAATTCCACTGGCCCTCGTTCCCGGAGTCGAATTTTCCAGAAACGGCAACCGGCACGGGCACGGCAAAGGCTATTACGACCGTTTCTTGGCGCAACATCCTGAAACCGTCAAATGCGGTGTGGCCTTTAGCGTCCAAGTGTCCGCAAAACCTCTGGAATGCAAGTCGCACGATATTCCAATGAACTATATTGTAGCTTCAAAAAACGATCCGTCAAAGGAGATTCCCCATGTGGAAAAAGCAACCGTTTAACGCCCGCCGAGAACCGCGCAACGAAAACGACGCCACCCCGGAAAGGCCTCGCTTCACTAGCTACGGTCGCGCTCCCCGGTTCAGCGAAGAAAGCCTCCGTTCCAGCAAAAATTTCGATGCTCGTTCAAAGCCTTCCCAAGTAAGCGTGGCCATCGGCGACGAAGAAAGTGCTCCGCAGACCGCTGTCGGCGGCATTCGCGAAGTGACCGAGCTGCTGACCAATTCCCCGATGAAAGTTCACCGGGTTCTCTTTCGCCACAATTCGGGAAACCCCAAACTTTACACCCTGCAAAAAATCGCCAAGAAAAATCGCATTCACGTTCAGCAGGTCGAAGCCCGCATTCTGGATTCCTATGCGGTTCCCAACCAAGGAGTTGTCGCCCTCTGCAACGAAAAAGAACTCCTCCAGTGGAACTCCGTTAAAGACGAATTTTTCCAGGCCAAAGAAAAGGACGAACGCAAACTGATTGTCATCGCGACAAATATCGAAGATCCCCGCAATCTCGGGGCCTGCATCCGTTCTTCCCTGGGTCTGGGGGCCGACATCCTTTTGATGCCCTCCAAGGGAATGTGCGGTTTAACGCCCACGGTCGCCCGCGCATCGACTGGCGCCATCGACAAGCTCCGCATTTGCCGTCCTGACAATTTGGAAGCGACTATCGGCGAGCTGAAACTGGCCGGCTACCAGATTCTGGGGCTTGACGCCGACACGGACGTTTCTCTGGTAGATTACTCTTTTGGCAAGCAGATTGTTCTCGCGGTGGGCGGCGAAGACGCCGGACTTCCGCCTTTTATCCGCAAGCAGTGCACCGACGTTCTCCGTATTCCGATGAAAGCCGAAGCGCAATCCTACAACGCATCCGTCGCCCTTTCTCTCGGCTTGTACGAAATCGCCCGGAAAGTTCTCTAGCAGATGGAGCTTCCTTTTGCAGACATCGCCTTTGCGCAATTCGTGAACGATGCGGTAAGCCAAAAAACGGACGAGCTCAAGCTTGCTGAAAAACTCGTGAGAAGTCCGTGGGCAAATTGTCGGGCGGAGATTCTTGACTACATTGCGCTGGTTCCCAAATACCGGAAAAAATTTGAAACGGATAAAATCCTCGCCTGCGATAAACTGGCTTTGGAACAATCCACGGCGGCGGACATCGGGCGTTACAAAGCGGAACTTTTCAAAGGAGCCGATTCCATTGACGATCTGTGCTGCGGCATGGGTGGAGACAGTTTCTTTTTGCCTTCGCCTATTCGCGTCAAAGGCGTGGATCTTTCCGAAAAGCGCGTCGAAATGTACCGGTTCAACACCCGAACTCTTGGCACTCCCCGAGAAGCCGTTATCGCCGACGTTCGCACACTGGATTCCCGCAGCGATTTTTTCACCATCGATCCGGCCAGAAGGCAAACAGACGGAGACAACCAGCGGGACTTTTCCGCATTGACGCCGAGCCTTTCCGAAATCGTCGAAATGGCCAAAAAATACAAAGGCGGCATGGCAAAGTTGCCTCCCGGATACCCGGCTGACGAATTTCCCGACGGCACGGAAATCCTCTATCTCGGAGCCAAAAACGATTGTCGGGAATGCCTACTGCTTTTCGGAGAACTAGCGACCTCGCCGGATTCTGTCCGAGCCGTTTCCGTTGATTTTTCGGGCTGCCACGAATGGCGCGCCCGCCGCGCTTCCCTTTCTGAACTTCCCGTCGCCCCCCTTTCCACCTTTCTCGCAGAACCCATTCCCGTTCTGGTTCGCAGCCATCTTTTTTCCGAAGTGGCCCGCCAAAGCGATCCTACGGCGCATCTGATTTCTACCGGCATCGCTTACGTTTCCAGTGAAAGCCCTCTTCCCCAAGCCGCATTTCGCAACTACCGCGTCCTGGGCAGCACTCCCCTTTCAACGGGCAAAGTCAAAAAGCTCCTCAAAGAATTTGACATCGGAAAAATCACCTTGAAAAAACGCGGAGTCGAGATCCATCCCGACGCGGAAATCAAGCGACTTGCCGCCAAAGGCTCCCGAAAGGGCATTCTCTTCTATACGCGGATTTTCGGCGAAAAAACGGCCATCCTTGCTGAAGAAGACGAACAGAATTAATAGCCCCAGTCTCGAAAATCAACAATTCTTTTTTTGACTTATTATAAGCAATTTTTATAAATGATTTCAATGATGTCAAGAGAATAGAGAATGGAAGTTTAAAAACGCAGCTTGGGATTCTAATATGTAGATTATCCTTGAGCATAAGGAAAAGTGGTCAGCAAACAGGAAGTAATAATCAGAAAGAAAAAATGAGAAATGGGGATTAAAAAATTTTTCAAATAGTAATTTCTCCCCCTTTGGATGTTTGTAATAATGGGAGAAATTATCTACTAACCTCTAATCACTAATAACGAACCTCTTTTTTGAAAATGTATTTTTAAAGATGGCCATGAATGAAATACAACAAAGATTAAAACAAAACACTCTGAACACAGTATCCCTCTTTTCTGGTGCTGGCGGTCTTGATATTGGAGCCATAATGTCAGGAGCAAACATCATATGGGCTAACGACAAAATGCGAGAAGCTTGCGATTCATATACAAAAAATATCGGACCTCATATTCATAAAGGCAATATCGACGACCTTAAACCAGAACTTGCCAACTTAAGGGGTAATGTTCGCCTTATTATTGGCGGTCCTCCATGTCAAGGTTTTTCTGTTGCAGGGAAGATGGATGCTGAAGACGAACGCAGCAAACTCATCTGGAGTTATACAGATATCGTGGAAACCATATTGCCCGATGCGTTCATTATGGAAAATGTCAAAGCCCTTGGTCTGTTGGAAAGATGGGCAAATATACGTACCTCTCTATTGAACCGATTACGTTCTTTAGGCTATAGCGTCAGTCTTTGCATCCTGAATGCCACAGATTATAACGTTCCCCAAGCAAGGGAGCGAATGTTTATAGTTGGATTCAAGGGTAACGCAAACGCCCAACTTGATTTAGATGCAATGCTAATGCCATACAAGAAAAAAGCCCAAACAGTACGAGAAGCTTTAAGCGTTCTCGACAGAGCTGGAACCGGTAATAACACAAGCGTGTGTAACGCTAAAATCACTCTTACACCGAATCCTGTGTTACGTAAATCAGCTTATGCAGGAATGCTTTTTAATGGACTAGGAAGACCTTTGAAACTAGACGGTTACAGTGCAACATTGCCAGCTTCAATGGGTGGAAATAAAACCCCCATCATTGATGAAAAAGCACTGTATGAAGGCAAACGTCCTTGGGTGGAAACTTATCATGAAGAACTGATGAAAGATGCATCGGTAGCACGACATACGAATGTTCCAACTTATCTGCGCCGCCTCACTGTTGATGAAGCTCGTGTACTTCAGACTTTTCCACTCGATTATGAATTTTGTGGCAGCCAATCTTCCCAATATACACAAATTGGCAATGCGGTTCCCTGTAATCTCGCCGAAGCCATTTGTTCTATGGTGATTGATGTCTTACAAGGAAAATCCAAAATCATTCATTCAGGACTTTTCGACTAATTATATAGCTATGGCATCAATCGACTTGAAAACAGCCGCACTTATTCTGGACCGAGCATTCATTAAGCCCAAACAGCCAATTGGCAGTAAAGGTTTGTTGATAGAGAAAATATTGCACGGTTCGCACAAAACATATCGTTACATTCTTGTGAATGCTTTATTGGCAAAAGCGGCAAATGAAAACATAAACATCCTTAGTTTGCAGAAAGGAGATGGAACCGATGGCAAATACGACGCAAGAACTCTTTGCCATAAAGTCATCGTCCCATTCGAGACATTAAAATTGCCTGGATGCCTAGGAGGTTCAAACGAACCATTCCTTAACAAACCAGCAAGATTTGTAAAACTTTCGACCGATAATGCTGTAAGGAAGGGAAAAGACCGACAAACATTAGAAGATGTGATAAAAGCTTTGTCCTCCATCAACAGTAGTAAGGAAGCGTATTCTTATCTACGTCAGGCTCTTTATGTGATGGCAGAAATAAGCAAGGAATATGTCAAAAAGTTTTCTATTGCCGACGCACTTATAGACATCAGCGATTTCTCGCAGCTTGTACTTGACTATATATATGAGATTACAGAATATTGCCTCGATGGAGAAACGTGTCCTCTTGTCGTAGCGCAATTAGAGCAAATGTATCTTGGTAAAAACTATAAAGTACGTCCTCATAAAATCAATGAAAGTGGAGCCTCGTCAAAAGAAGTCGGCAACATTGATGTTTTCACCAATGAAGGCGAACTTGTATATTCCATTGAGGTAAAAGATAAAGATTTTTCAGAACAGGATGTTTCCCATGCCATCACCAAATTCAGATTGGCTGGCCTAACAAATAGCATGTTCATCTACGGACACAACGTCTCATTTGAAGAGGACAAGATATTTCAGCTATTAAAGAAGATTGGACGCGAAGGACATTATTGCTGCCTAATTTCAATTTTGCATTACGCAAAGCTACGAATTGCAGATCTAAAGACCCTGACCATTAGGGATTTTGTAGGTGGTTTACTGCAATTTGCAAAAGTCATCAATGCCAACGAAAATACAATTGAAACTATCAAAGAGATTGCAGGGAAAATTTTCGACAATGATAAAGAGTAACGCCTAATAGCCATTTTGTAAAAAAAATCAACATCATTCATCAATTCAAAATCCATTCCACAAAAAAAGACCGCAGCATCAAGCCGCGGCCTAAAATTTCAAAGAATTTCCCGCTTTCACAGGAAAATTTCAGTTGTTATCCGAGAGTCACCTCAACCTTGTGCACGCCCTTCGTAAAGATCGGCGCCACGTTGGAATCGACTTCCTGACCGTCCACGACCATCTTGGCAACGCCCTTGCAGACGTGCTTCGGATTCTTCACGGAGATTTCGTAAGTCGCCCCACGGAACTTGCGGACAGCGTCGAAACCGTTCCACTTGGACGGAATGCAGGGTTCCACGACAAGTCCGTTATAGCTAGCGCGAATGCCGAGAATATACTGCGTTGCCGCCTGGTATGTCCAAGTCGATGTGCCGGAAAGCCAAGCGTTGCGTCCCATGCCGAACTGCTTGTGTTCATCGCCCAGAATATTCTGCGGATAGCAATACGGTTCGGATTCAAATTCGTCCAGCTTGTCGTTTTTGGCCGCCGGATTGATCTGGCAGTAGTAATTGTAGGCATTGTCGCCGCGACCGAGAATCGTTTCGGCAATCATCACCCACGGGTTCGTGTGGAGGAAGATGCCGCCGTTTTCCTTGGCTCCGGGAGGATAGGTGGAAATGCCGCCGACGGCACCGTCAAACCCGCGGTAACCGGGAGTCGAACTCTTGACGCCGCAACGCGTATTCAGCATTTTATTCAGGCTGTCCATGCCCTGAACGGCTTTATCGCCCGTCGCAATGCCGCCGATAATCGGCCAGCTCTGTCCGTTGCAATAAATCTTGCCGTATTTCGCCTTGTTCGTGCCATAAGCGTTGCCGTCCTTGTCGAACCAGCGAACCCACCACTTGCCGTCCCAAGCGCTCTTGTTGAAAGCGGCCTTGACTTCTTCGTACCACTTTTTGTACATGGCAACCGCGTCGGTATCGCCGAGATGTTCTTCGATATCCATCATCTCGAGCAGAGCCTTGGCGTAAAGAGCCGTGTTAAATGTGGATTCCGCTCCGAGCGGCAAATTCATGCAGTCGTTCCAGTCGGCAAAGCCGAGCAGCGGAAGGCCATGCTTGCCAAGGTGGGAATGCGTGAAAGCCAAAGAACGTTTAAGGTGTTCCAGAATCGTACCCTTTTCACGTTCAGCGCGCTTCTTGCCTTTCTCGTAGAACGGAATTTCTTCTTTCAGAAGTTCCATCTTTCCGGTTTCTTTCAAGTAGCTAGCCACCGTGAGAACAATCCAGAGATGGTCGTCACCATACCAGTCGGCATAAAGGTGATTGCCGTTTGCATCGACGGCGTTTGCCTTTTCACGGGAATCGCCTTCGTTCGCTTCGCTACCCGTATCTTCGGCAAGGGCCAGCGGCGCATACTGGTGCATGGCATTGCCTTCCGGACGCTGCACGGAAATCAGGTTCTTCGTGAGTTCGAGCGCTTCTTCGGGCATGTGGCTCATCACGCCCATCAGATCCTGCGTGGAGTCGCGATAACCGATGCCGCGGCTCGTACCATAGCCCAACTGGTAAAGGGAAAGGTAACGGCTCCAGTTCTTTGTCGTGTGGCACTGGCGCGGATTGTGAACGTTCACCATCGTGTTGAACGACGCTTCCGGAGTCTTGACCTGAATCGTGGAAAGGTAGTTTTCCCAGAATTTGGCCAGTTCGTCAAAAGCCTTGTCCACGTTCTTCAAGTCGGAATACTTTTTGATGGCCTTGGCGGCGACTTTCAAGGACTGTTCCTGACCGAGCTGCGTGCAAGTACGGAAGGTTTTCTTGGCTCCGATTTTTCCCGCATGAATCATGAGGGCGGCAATGTTATCGCCACGGTCGCATTCGCTGTTCGACAGTTCCTTGTTGTCCAAGGAAAGCGGATGCTGCCAGGAACCCATTTCGTTTTGTCCCAAAAATACGCGGCGATCTCCGTCAAAGCTCGAAACCTTGGCGTCGGCAGTGACATAATTGACGGCGGTATCGCGCTTCATGTAGGCGTACTGTTCCAAAATCATGCGACCGTCTTTCTGCGGATGCGCCTTGAGGGTCATCGTCTGCGGAACCCAGTCGGCATTCGTCAGCTGCTTTTCCGCTTCGAAATGGCTGAATTCATAAACCGGGACAATGTCCACTTCCTTGGCGCCACCAGCGATGTTCGTAACCTGGATGTCCTGCAACAGGGTGTTTGAACCCGTCGGGACGAAAATCGTCACCTGGACGCGAAGACCGAAAGCTTCGGCGATGAAACGGCTGTAAGAAAGCCCCACGTGGCATTCCCACTTGTCGAGCTTGACGAGAGTCGGGACATAGAACGGGGAAAAAATCTTGTAGCCTTTTCCATCCTTCACCCGAATATAGACCGTGCTCGCCTTGAAATCGGAGCAAGGCATTTGCGCAATGTATTTGGTGATGCGGTTGAGTGCCGGGTCTCCTTTGCAGACGAGAGTGCCGCCTGTGGAATCCACGATGCCGCCGAATTTCAAAGTGCCTACATAGTTACACCATTTGATAGGTGTCGCCGGTGTAGTAAGGACGTATTCTTTAGCAGCATCATCAAAGTAACCGTAGCGAGCGCTCTTTGCCTTTGCAGCCGGTTTCTTCTTTGTCGTAGCTTTCATGTTGTCTCCGTGAGTGGTTAATGAAAATTCAAATTTTCGTGTCAAAGTGGCGAGAACCGAAATTTATATAAAAATAGCCGCCGAGTTTTTTCTGCTTTTGCGGATCCCGTAGAATCGCAATCGCCGCACGCGTGTATTTCAGTTCAACGAGAATATGGTCCCGGCTCATGCAGTTCAAAAAAGGGCCTTCAGGATAAAGAGTCGGACGGGGTTCCTCGTCGATCATTTTTTGCAAGCGGGAAATCTCTTCCAGAAGTTTCTTCTCGTGCACTTCCAAAACGCGCACGGAATCGATCGGATCGACCGCATAGAGAAACGCGTAGCCCAAAGTCCGCGGGTCGTCGTTAAAGCCCGTCAGGTGGCGCAGCACTTCCTTTTTCAACAATTCCGAACCCTTGTCCAGAATGCGATAGACGGTTCTTTCCGGACGGTTGCCGTCCCTTTCCGAATGCCCTTCGATGGAACCGTTCTTTTCCAAACGCGTCAGACGATTATAAATCGTGGATGTGCTGATTTTTGCCCAGCGATCCAGCTCGCGGTTCTTGATTTCCGTCATGATGTCGTAGCCGCTGCGTTCTTTTTCTTTGATCAGCCCAAGCAAGACAAGGTCGTAACGATTCATTCAAATTCTCCGATATTCCAAGTTAGAATATACTAAATAAAAGCGGAAACCGGAACAAAAAAGAGGATTTTCTCGTTTGCTCACAAATCCATCGTCCTCTGCGCGGCCCGCATCTTTCCCATCGGCGCAAAAGTGAACATCGGAAATTCCGCAAACAAAAAGAGCAGAAGCGAAATCAGCGGGAAAAGAATCCATACGGGAAGCGGTTCGTGGCGGAAAAAGTAGCCGCAGACGCCTCCGATAATCAGATGCAGAGCAAGCACTGGAAAAAACATCCGGCAAAACGCCCCCATCCGGGCACCCGAAACGGGAGTTCCTTTTTTCAAAAGGTTTCCCGAAAAAATCGCGGCGAGCAAAATGCCTAGGGCATCGACCAAAAGAAACGCGGCATATTCCGCTGGCGGCAACTGGATTTGCGCAGAAATGGCAGTCCAGAAAAACGCGACCAGAAGAGCGGGAAGCAGGGCTTTGAAAAAAGCGATCGGTACGAACAAAAAAGCCAGAAGGAAAAGAAAAACCAGCCCGGCAGCCAAGAAAGCTCCCCATTCCCGAAGAAAATCCGGCATCCCGGCAAAAGCCAAGCCAAAATACGCGAGGAGCGAATCCCCCGCCGAATGCGCATAGGCAAAAATAGCGGAAAAGTCCCTAGCAAAAATCACATAAAGAACCGCAAAAGCCAGAACGAATATCAGCCGAAGCCGAAGAATCCATTCGCCCAACAGCTGAATTGCCGAAGCCTTTTTTCTCAAATCCATAAATCACCTCGATATGACCAGTTTTTGTTTTTTCCGGAAAGTCTTCGCTTTTTGTCCGGATTCCGCCGACACCTTGGATACGACGATGTAATGATAAAGCCCGTTGGCCAGTCTGCGCCCATAAAAATCCCTGCCGTCCCAGCGGGTTACACCGGAAACCGCATGAGGAATGCGCTGGACAAGCCTTCCATTCTGGTTGTATATAAAAATCGTCACGTCCGAATTTCTGCCGACCGCCAGATCTTTAAAGTAAAACGTCGTCCCCTTTTTCTTCATGGGATTCGGGGCGGTGAACACGTCGGAAAGCCCTTCCGAAAGCCCGTCGGTGATATTCAGCCGAATCGTCCGACTCGAAGCGTTGCCGATGATGTCGGTCGCAGAAACCTTGAAGAGATAACTTCCCGCCGGATATTTGCTTTCGGTAAAATTCATCCGAGCGACGGCCTTTTTGCTGGACTGCTCCACAAAGGGCCAAGGGTGGAAAGGCGATGCGGAAACGGGACCCGATACTTCAAATTCCACGCCCTCGTCGGCATCTTCCCGAAAGTTTATCGCCGTAGAGTCTTCGACAGTCACCTGCAAACAGGCGGGAGACGCCAGCGTCACGACTTCCCCTTCGGAAAAAGAAGTGCCCGAAGAAGGCGAAAGGCAGCTTTGCACTTGGATTGTCGGCGGCACAGTGTCATTCGCAATAATCGAATCCGCATAAGGGGAGGTTCCGGAAATCGCAATTCCCGGGATTAAAAGCCGCCCGATTCGCGGCGAAGCATTTTCATTTGCCCAAAGGCGAATCTCCGCAGCCGTATCGCCAAACGCCATTTTGCGCGGAGTGATGAATTGGACGGAAAAACGGCCATCCTTGACTTCCGCGTCTTCGCTAAAAATCAGAGAACCGTCATAGAGAACGGCGACCGAATCCCTGTCCGCAGGAGCCTGGCTCAATTTTTTTTCGTAGCTCTGTTCCAAAACGGCAACGTGTATTTTTCCATTCTGCATGCCGTCCACCGATCCGCTCAGCGAAACGCTATCCAAGGCCCGAAGCGTGTCCAGTTTTTTGTCCAGCCGAAGGGAAAATTCCGACGACGGCATGGGAACCACGGGTTCCCCCAAAAGCGCATAGCGCTCGTTGTTGTAACGCTGCGTGGAGTTGGCTTCCGAAGTCAATCCTTTCGCTTTCGCATAGGCCTTTCCCAAAGTCATCCCCTTTGGTTCCAGCGCATTCAGCAGCAAGGACTTCGCAAAGACCCGGTTCAACGATCCGTAGGTTTCCCGAGTGGCCCCGATCGAAGCAATCGCCCCGCGCTTGGAAGCCTGAATGAAAGTTTCGGAAAGGGAGGTCTCGTTCCCCTTTTCAAACCGACCGACCGTACAGGAAAAAGAGCCGAGAATCGTGTAGCGGGACTCGTTGGAAAGCCCGGAAACATAAGAGGGTTTCATCAGGCCTTCAAACGCCCAGTCCGTAATGGAGCCGTGCCCGAAATAAACCGTGAACAGTGCCCCTTGATTGATGCGATTGATCAAATCCGAAGTCGCCGCCGGCTTTTGCCCCGAAGCGTCCGCGGAATAATTCAACAGATAGATTTTGTGAATGTCCAGATGGTTTCCATGGAGAGTCGCCAGATCCTGCATGGCCCGGGCGACATCCTCCGCAGGGGTAGTATGATCCAAGGCATCCGCCGCGGTTCCCGTCCAGGCATCGTCCGCAGAAATGACGAACGAATTGCGCCAGACCGAATTGTCCGCCGAACCGATTTTTTCATGTTCCTCGATTTTTGCATTGTAGGCGTTGAAATCCGCAACGCTTCCAAGCGGCAACCTTCCCACGAACAGATCCAAATCGTATGGTCCGACAAGCACCTGTTCGCCCGAATCCAGCGCAGCGAAAAAGTCTTCGGGAGCGGCGTCTTCCTTTTCAAAAGGCGGAATCCAGTTGGTTTTAAAACCGGAATGGAATCCCCGATAATCAAAATGGCCGTTTCCCGCCAGAACCGCATAAGTCAAATTCGGCGAAACGCTTCGCGCATAGGACAGATAGTTGCGAATGGCAACGGGATCCATTGATCCGCCCGAATACGCGCGATAGATATCTTCCGCAAGCACGACCGCCATCCGATACGACCGAAAAGATTTATTCCCGGAACGAAAACTGGCCAAGTTCACCGCAGGAACCTGAAACGCTTCGGGTGCGATAATCAGGTATTCCGTTTGAGACGAAATGCGGGAAAGATCGGAAAGCGTGCCCTCGACATGAAATGGAATTCCTTCGATGCTCGCCGGCTTTCTGAAATTCTTGGCATGATATAAAAGGTAGCGGGTGTCGTTTTTTTCCGAAACGCTGTCCAGAAGATAACCGTTTTGAAGAGAAATCAGACCGACCGGCGCGAAATCCAAAAATTTCATCACCCGCATATCCGCAGAAGAGTTCACCGGAATGCGAATTTTTCCATTCTTTGCTCCGGGAAGCACCCATTCCGACGTATCGTTTTCCAAAGCGGGCGTCCACGAATACGCAATCGAAAAGCCGTCAAAGCGATCGGGATAACTTCCATTCGGAAGCAGCTTCAGCGAATACGTATTTCCCGAGGCCTTCAGTTCCGGGGCGATTTCAAAATTTCCCATCGGCAATTTTTTATCATAGCCGTCATAATTTTTCCCGTTCACCGTCATCGCAAAACGTATTGGTGCCGCCGATGTATGAGAATGCGGCACATAGGAAACCGAAAGGAAATTTCTGCCTCCGTTTTTGAAATGCGGGAGAGTGGCGTTTTTTGACGAGAACAGGGTCGAAGAAGAAACCGTCAAAGAATCATTTTTGCCGTTCCAAATCCAGAACCATTCCTTGCCAGTCGATTCATCGTTTTCTCCAAAAAAATTGTCGCGCAAAGCGGCGTCCCTTTCTGTTCGGACATAGCGCAAAACATCGATAACGGATCCGGTCGCCGGAGACGCCAAGGTCGATAGCCGCATCCCCTTTCCCGTCGAAGCGAATCCCAGCTGGAAATACTGAAAAAAGCTGTAAGGCGAAGACGAATAATAATATTCCATGCCGTCGTTCTTGAAACCATTTTCCAAGTCGAAACGCTTCCAGAGCGACGTTCCGTAACCGACAAAAAAGAGGGTGTCCCCGTCATCGAATGTGCCGTCCGCCTGCGAAGAATTCGGGCTGTGGTCCCGCACGTCCAAGGGAATTTCAAAAAGGTGATGCGGAAGAATATCCGAAGAAGCGCGAATCACCGAAGGAAGCGTGTCCGGCGAAGCACCGTAAAGCCGGATTTTTTCAATCGGAATTCCTTCGCAGTCCGAAGCCCGGGAGACCTCCCGACAAGCCGCATAAACCTGCCGATATGTCACGGCGTAAAGCCCGTCTTCCGAGAGGCCGCCATTATCCCTGTCGCCAATCGAAATGCGGGCAAGCCACGTCATATTCGAAGTTTCCGAAAGGGCCGCCTTGCGCAAAACGCCAGCCCGCGTCCCCATTCCAAAAGAAGCCGCCCCCTTGGCATTCAGCACAAATTCCAGAGCGCGATTTCCCGGACGCTTGTTCTGCGGCTTTCCCGCAAACGAAATATCGACTTTAAAATTCTTGCGGACAAAGACATCCCCGCCCGAAATTTCGAGCAGCGGAACATAAACGTCCACAACCCAAAGCCCGTCATGCAAGCGAGGCGCAGAAACTTCCACCGCGCTATTTTGCAAGGAATCTTCAGCGCACCATTTTTCGGGAAACCGAAAACGAATCGAATCCCTAATGGAAACCGAAGGCTTTTCATTGGCAGGAACCGCTATGCGGTAGGCGCGATATGGCATGGACGATGAAGATTTATAAACTCCATTTTCCGGCAACAGGCGATAAGAACCGTCTTCACAGGCCGCAAGTTCCGAATCCAAAACTTTGTCTTTAAAAACAAAACGCGTTTTAGAATCTTCCAGCGTTTCAAAGGACCACAGAAAAGTCGTCCAGAAAAAAATGAAGACGGCAAAGAATTTCACAGGCTATCTTCCTCCGACTAGAATGGAATCCACTTTGATCGTCGGCTGCCCGACAGTCACGGGAACATATCCCGACGAAGCTCCGCAGACTCCCGCCGAAAGCGATAGATCGCTGCCGACCATGGAAATTCCCTGCAACACCTGGTCGCCCTTGCCGATAAGAGTCGCCCCGCGAACCGGGCGTCCGATTTTTCCATGATGGATTTCGTAGCCCTCTTCAACGGCAAAATTGAATTCCCCCGTCGCCGGATTCACCGATCCGCCCGCCATTTTGGCCGCATACAGCCCCTGATCCACACAGGCAATCATCGCATCGAAAGAATCTTTTCCCGGAGCGATAAACGTATTCCGCATCCGACTCACCGGCGCGTATTTGTACGATTCCCGACGTCCGCTTCCCGTACGTGCGCACCCGACTTCCTTGGCACCGACCATGTCCGACATATAATTTTTCAACACGCCGTTTTCAATCAGGACCGTGCGCTCCGATTTCATGCCCTCGTCATCGACTGCGACGCTTCCCCACGATCCGGCAATGGTTCCGTCGTCGATGGCCGAAAGGCAAGGGTTGGCAATCCGCTGTCCCAACTTTCCGCAAAAAGGGCTTGCTCCGCGACGGATGGATTCGGTTTCCAAAGGATGCCCGACCGCTTCGTGAAAAATGACGCCGCCAAAGCCCGGTCCCATCACGACGGGCATTTTCCCGCCTTGGATATACCCCGCAGCGAGCATTCGCAAAGAACGTTCTGCGGCTGTTCTTGCCAAATCGCCAACGCCGAATTTTTCCAGGGATTCATAACCGGCAAGCGCTCCGGGAGCTTCGCGGGAAACGATTTTTTCCGAGCCCTCGCCCGCCGTCACATTGATACCCAAACGGGTATGAGAACGAAAATCGCTCACGTTGATTCCGCTGGAACTCACAATGTGGATGTGCGAACAGGAATCCGTAATACTGGCGGTCACCTGGCAAATTTTATCAGAAACCTTCCGGGCACTGGAATCCGCCAAATGCAAAAAATCCAATTTGTAGGAATTGCCCAGCGCTCTCGGGTCCATAAATCCGGGATATTCAAAACCAAACGGAGAAACCCGCGGTTCAAAATGCGGCGCCCCCGCAGACTTTGCCTGTCCACGTCCAAAGGCGAGGTTCTTTACCATTTGCAGCAGAGAGTCCTTGCTTTCGTCGCTCGTGTAGGCGTAAAGCACTTCCGTCCCAAAAATCAGGCGGATGCCGATGCCGAACTCCGTCCCTGCGGACGCCGTTTCAATCTTGCCGTCTTTCAACGCCAGCGAGGACTGTCTGGTCTCTTCTTCAAAGATTTCCACGTAGTCCGCTCCGGATTGCGTACCCATTTCCAAAATCGATTCTGCTACATCACGATTCATCGTTTTCCCATCATCCTTACGGGAACGCCCGCTTTCCGCATATCGTCCTTGATCTGCGCAACCGAATAAGTGCCAAAGTGTACCATGCTCGCGACCAGAGCGGCATCCGCCGCTGTTTTTTGAAAAAGAGTCGCGATATGTTCCGGTTTTCCCGCACCGCCAGACGCAATAACGGGAATGCCGACAGCTTTGGCGACCTTGTCCGTAATCGAGAGTTCGTAACCATTACAAACGCCGTCGGTATCCATCGCATTCAGGCAGATTTCCCCCGCGCCGAGCGATTCCGCCTTTTTCGCCCACTCGACGGCATCCAAGCCCGTAGCCGCTCTGCCGCCCTTGATATAAATCTCGTAGCCGGAAGGAATTTTTTCCGAAACGCCGACGCGCTTTGCGTCCATGCCAAGAACCACGCACTGGTTGCCAAAAGCCTTTGCGCCTTCCGAAATGATTTCCGGATGCAAAACGGCAAGGCTATTGACGCTCACCTTTTCGGCTCCCGCCAAAAGAACACGGTGCATATCGTCCAAATGGCGAATCCCGCCGCCGACGGAAAAAGGAATGAACACGTTTTTGGCAATGTCTTTCACCATGTCAAAGTCGCACGGACGATTTTCCGCACTAGCCGTAATGTCGTAAAAGACGAGTTCATCTACGCCGTCCGCGCTGTATTTGGCTCCGAGTTCTACCGGATCGCCGATATCCACATTGCCTTTAAATTGGACGCCTTTTGTCACTTTGCGATTTCGGACATCCAAGCAGATGATCAAACGCTTCGTTAGCATACTCCGCTCCATGCGCTAAAATTTTTCAGGACCTGCAAGCCGACATCCCCGCTTTTTTCCAAATGGAACTGCGTCGCCACCAGGTTTTCGCAGCCCAGCGCCGAAACGAATTTCTGCGAACCGTAGGTCGTTTCCGCAAGCGCGTTTTCCGCACGGATTTCATCCGGATGGAAGGAATGCACAAAGTAAAAATCGCTGTCGTCGGGAATGCCGTCGAAAATCGGATGCCTCTGTAAAAAATGCACCTGATTCCAGCCCATGTGCGGGATCTTGATCCCCGCCTCTTCCCGAAAACGGACAGCCTTTCCGCCGATCAGTCCCAGCGTGTTCACGCCGCCGTCCTCTTCGCTGGATTCCAAAATAATCTGGCAGCCGATGCAAATACCAAGAACCGGGCATTTTCGCGCGACAACTTGAGAAATCGCTCTGCCGATTCCGCTTTTTTCCAAAGTCTCCATCGAGCTTTTCGCGGCTCCCACCCCAGGAAAGACCAGCTTGTCCGCTTCGGCGATTTCTTTCGGGTCTCGGGAAGCCTTCACCGCGACGCCCAAATGCGCAAAGGCATTTAGAACCGAAGTCAAGTTGCCGGCATCGTAATCCACAACAATAAAACGTTCCATATCAATTCCAGAATGAATTCAGGAAAATCACCGCCTTCAAAATGCAGGGGCGAGCGAAAATTTCGCGCCCGCGCTGCATTCAAAAGGAACGGCAATCCTACATCAGATCAAGCCTTCAAAGAAATTATTTCCCTTGTCATCGACGAGGATGAACGCCGGGAAATCCTTGATGGTAATTTTGCGAATGGCTTCCATGCCGAGTTCGGGGAATGCCACCACGTCGTTCGAGAGGATGTTCTGTTCGGCGAGAATCGCTGCCGGTCCGCCAATAGAACCCAAGAAGAATCCGCCGTATTTTTTGCAGGCGTCGGTCACTTCCTGGCTGCGGTTTCCCTTTGCCACCATGATCATCGACGCGCCCTTGCTCTGGAAGCGCATCACATACGGATCCATGCGATTCGCCGTCGTCGGGCCGAAACTTCCGGTCGGCATTCCCGCTGGCGTTTTGGCAGGGCCCGCGTAATAAATCGGATGGTCGGAAACCACTTGAAGAACCGTCTTTTCCATATCCGACAAGGCTTCGCCCCGTTCCTGCTTGTCAAAGATTTCCGCAATCTTTGCATGCGCCATGTCTCGGGCGACAATCATCGTGCCTTTCAAATTCAAGCGGGTCTTGACCGGATACTTGGAAAGATCCGCAAGCACGTCCTTCATCGGACGGTCCAGGTCGATTTCCACCGCAGGAGCCAGATTCACGGCATTCCCCGCCGGAATGTAATTTTCCGGATGGTGTTCCATCTTTTCGAGCCAGAGCCCGTTTTCGTCAATCTTCGCCTTGATGTTGCGGTCCGCAGAACAGCTTACCCCGATAGAAACCGGACAGCTCGCCGCATGGCGCGGGCAGCGGATAACGCGGACATCGTGCACCAGATACTTGCCGCCGAACTGCGCGCCGATTCCGGTCTTCTGGCAAATGTGCAAAACCTTTTCTTCCATTTCGAGATCGCGGAAAATGCGCCCGCCTTCGGAACCCGTCGTCGGAATGTCGTCCAGGTAACCGCAGCTGGCGAGCTTCACCGTATGCGTGTTCATCTCGGCGCTGGTTCCGCCAATAACAATCGCCAAGTGGTACGGAGGGCAAGCCGCCGTGCCGAGAGTCTTCACTTTTTCCGCCAAAAATTTTTCCAAGGACTTCGGGTTGAGGAGCGCTTTCGTCATCGGCCAGTAATACGTCTTGTTCGCCGAGCCGCCGCCTTTGGCCACAAAGAGAAATTTCATTTCCGCACCTTCTTCTGCGTGAATATCGATCTGGGCGGGCAAATTGCAGGCGGTATTCTTTTCTTCGTACATCGAAAGCGGAGCGATCTGGCTGTAGCGCAAATTTTTTGTCGTGTAGGCGTTGTAAATGCCTTCGGAAATCGCTGCGGCGTCGTCGAATCCGGTCCAAACCTGCTGGCCCTTGTGCGCCACGCAAATCGCCGTTCCCGTATCCTGGCAGAACGGAAGAATCCCCTTGGCAGCGACCACCGCATTTTTCAACATGGTCAAGGCGACGAACTTGTCGTTGTCGCTGGCTTCCGGATCCTGGAGAATGCTCGCGACCTTAGCCGTATGAGCGGGACGCAGGCAAAATTCGACTTCTTCAAAAGCGGCCTGAGCGATTTTCGTCAAAGCCTCTTTGGAAACTTTCAGGATTTTCTTGCCTTCAAATTCGGCAACGGAAACGCCCTCCTTTCCAAGACAGACGTATTCTGTGGTATCTTTACCGTGCTGAACGGTCGCTTCATATTGAAATGCCATAAGAACCTCTATAAGAAGAATGGAACGGCTAGAAAATAGAATTTTCGCTATTTTGAGAAAAAAAAATTACCGCATTTCCCCAAGAAGAGTTATCTTTTTGGATGAAATGGGCAGCTTGGCTGCCAAGCACTTTATTTATAGTGAGGCAAAACAATGACAATCAAGAAAACTCTCGCCGCAGCTCTTGTGCTCTCTGCCTTTGCGTTCGCAGCAGAAACTGCAGCACCCGCAGCCGCAGCAGCCGTCGCCGACACCACGAAAAAGGTTGAAGCCGCAGCTCCCGCTGCCGCAACCGACTCGACACCTCAGGTCGAAGCCAAGGCGGACTCCGCAAAAACCGCAGCTGCGGAAGCCGCTCCTGTAGCGGCAGCCGACACTACAGCCAAAGCCGTAGCCGATTCTGCGCAGGCAAATGCTCCGGTCGCAACCGACTCCGCCAAGACTGCCGCAGTGGACACCGCCAAGGCCGATACAACTCAGGCAGAAGTCGTTGCCGCAGCACCGGTCGATTCCGTTAAAGCGGATTCCGCAAAAACCGATACGACGGAAGTTCTTGAAGCCAAAGCCGCTGTTGCCGACACCGCCAAGCAAGCTGTCGCGGATTCCGCCAAGGTAGAATCCGTTGTAGCCGCAGCCGACTCCACCGCAGCCGCTCCTGCTGACTCCGCAAAAACCGAACAGGCCCCAGCCAGCAGCGAACCGCGCACCGCCGGCCAGACCATCATGGAAAACCCGCTGGAATTCCTGATTGTGAGCGCCGCTTTCATCGCCAGCGTGCTGGTCATCATCTTTACCGGCAAAGACTAATCCCTATTTCATTTTGCATGATAGCCGCCGACATTTTATGTTGACGGCTTTTTTGTATCTAGCCGCCCAAAATAAGTTTCACAATGTCGCTTATTTTTAAAATAAGCATTGACGCGTTGCTAAAAAAGGAATATATTTAAGGAACACTTCGTCACTTAACCTAAACGAGGCTCGAAATGAACAAACTATTAGGAGCATTTCTCATGGCGACAATCCTTTCCACTTCCCTTTCAGCAAAAACCATCGTATGCTATTTCAGCGCGACCGGCACCACAAAAGCCCTGGCCGAAAAAACAGCCAAAGCCATCGGCGCAGACCTGCACGAAATCCAGCCGGCGCAAACCTATTCTTCCGACGACCTCAACTGGCACAATTCCAAATCCCGCAGCTCCATCGAAAGCAACGACCCGAAAAGCCGCCCGGCGATTGCCAACAAAGTGGACTTGACCCCATACGACGCCGTCATTCTCGCCTATCCCATCTGGTGGGGACTTGCGCCCAAAATCCTCTACACCTTTGTAGAACAGAACAACCTGAACGGAAAAAAAGTCGTCGCCCTTGTCACGAGCGGCGGAAGCGAACTCGGCAGAAGCGGCACGGACCTTTGCAAATACGCCAAAGGCAGCATTTATAAAGGCGGCAAGGACTTTACCAGCGGAAGTGCCGAAGAAATCAAAAAATTCGTCGAAAAGCTGCTGAAATAATTCGGGTTCCCCATCTCGAAATGCGAACGGAGAACGCTTCATGAAACTTTTCTGCATCCTCGCCCTGTTGGGAATTTATTCCGCCGTTTTTGCCGAAAGTAAAATGGTTCTGGTCAAAGGCGGCTCTTTTGTAATGGGCAGCCCCACGACCGAGCGCCAGCGCAACGCGGACGAAAAACAGCACACCGTCACCGTGAACGATTTCTACTGCGACGCCTACGAAGTCCAGCAAAAAGATTACGAACGCATCACGGGGAAAAATCCCAGCACGTACAAGGGCGAATCGCTCCCCGTCCAGAACGTTTCCTATTTCGATGCGCTGGAATACTGCAACCTGAAAAGCAAAGCCGAAGGCCTGCAAGAAGTCTATACGCTCCAGGGAAAGGACGTTTTCTTTAACCGCAACGCCAACGGTTACAGGCTTTTGACGGAAGCCGAATGGGAATACGCGTGCCGGGCGGGAACGACGACCATTTTCAACACCGGGAACTGGAACCATGTAGAAGACGCGAACTACCAAGGAAGCTATCCTTACCTGATTGAAGAAAACTACATGCACCACACGGAGAAAAACGTCGTCACGGGAAAAGTCCGCAATAAGCCGATAGCCGTCAATTCCCTGAAGCCGAACGCTTTCGGGCTTTACAATATGCACGGCAACGTCAGCGAATGGGTGTTCGATTTCTACGGAGAATACGACGCTTCGGATTCTGCGAACCCCGCTGGAGCGAAAACGGGAATTTATCGGGTGAATCGAGGCGGCGCCTTCAACGATTTTGGAAAGCATCTGCGTTCCGCTTACCGTTCGGCGACCAACCCGCAGGACAGCGACGAAAATCTGGGATTCCGCATCGCCCGTTCAGCAATCTTCGATTCGGAAAATATCCAAACGCGATACGACTCGGAAATCGCCAAAATCCAGATTCCGAAAAATCCCAAAATCCTCATCGCCTATTTTTCCTATTCCGGAAACACGGAAAGCGCAGCGGAACACCTGAACAAAATTCTCCGAAAAAAACACGGCAACGCCAATGTGGATCTGGTGGAAATCGAAATGCAAAAGCCCTATCGAGGCGGCATTTACGAAGCGAGTCAAAAAGACCTGAACGCCGGTGCCCGCCCGCCGCTGAAAACCAAAATCGCCGACATGAAAAAATACGACGTGATCCTCTTGGGTTACCCGACCTGGTGGGCGACCCTGCCCATGCCCGTCATGACATTCCTCGAAAGCTACGATTTTCGCGGGAAAACGGTCATCAGTTTTTCGAGCCACGGTGGAACGCGCTACGGTGATAGCGTCAGCGACTTGAACAAAGCCCTTCCGCAAAGCTATGTGGGACTTCCTTTTGAATTTTTCTACGGCGGCGGAAGCGATCTGGAATCCCGGCTGGAAAGCTGGGTCAAAAAAAGCGGGCTGTAAAATGGGCATCAAAAAGAAAATCAAAATTTTCATAGACGTCCTGATGTTTGCGGACTTTCTGTTTTTGATGTCCCACGAGTTCACGAGAGATTTGTATGCCCACGGTTGCTTGGGTATCGCGCTCTTCTTTCTGTTTCTCGTCCACCATTTTTTGAATCCGGGATTTTTCCGTTCCCTTCCCAAAGGGCATTTCAACCGCCAGCGCATCTTGCTCTGCACGACCGATTTGCTGCTGCTCCTTCTGATGCTTTTGATGGCGTTTTCCAGCGTGATGATGAGCGGTTCCATTTTTGAATTTTCCTCCATTCAAATGACTTCTTGGAGTCGCCCGCTGCACACGTTTTCTTGCAGCTGGGGATTTCTGGTAATGGGCTTCCATTTGGGAATTCATCTGAAGCGGACCCTCGGCAAATTGCCCGCAATCCCATACATTTCCCTCGTCATTTTTTCCATGGGACTAGGACTCTCCTGCGCGATTCACAGCGAATTTTACGTTTACCTTTTCCAGATGAATATGTGGAAAAGGTCGGCGACAAACCTGTTCCAGTGCGTTGGCGAATTGCTGGGAATGACTGCGGGAATGATCGGCGTTGCCTCTCTTTTTGGAAAAAGGAAGAAAGCTCCATGAACGATTTTATCCGGGCACGCAGCGAGAATCAAAAGGACTCTCGCCGGAACGAAATCAAGACCGTTACCGCGGAACTTTTTGAAAACGTACCCTACCACGAAATCACCCTGACGCTGATAGCCCAAAAACTGGGCTGGTCGCGAGCGAATCTCTATAAATACGCGACGACCAAGGAAGAAATCATTCTGGACATCGCCAACGATAAAATGCAGTCCTATTTCGATACCCTGCTTGCGGCCTTTCCCGAAGGCAACCATTTTTCGCCGGAAATCATTGCCGAAATCTGGGCGGGAATTTTGAACGCCCACAAGGATTACCTTCGCTACGTCGCCTATCTCAATCCCGTCATCGAAACCAATGTCACCGTAGAAAGGCTCGCCGCTTTCAAAAAGAAATACTACGACAAAGCTTACGCATTTCGGAATCGCCTTGCCGAAATGCTCGGCATCCGCGCAGATATTGCATACAAACTTCTGCTGGATATTCTTTTATACGCCAGTTCTATCGCCTGTTGCTGCTATGCAAATCCCCTGATTCTTCAAGCATTGCAAAAAATCGGCATCGAAGCACCCGAAACGGATTTCAACGCCGACATGAAAGAACTGGTTCTGATGAAAGTGGAATGGGTGCTGGGCCGGTAACGCTTCGTGCTCAGAGGATAGTAAAAGCCTGATCAGAAAATAAAGGTTTGCAAAGCCGCACCGCCAAACGCTGGCAGGGATTAGTGGTTGGTGTGCTTCGACTAGTTCGACAACCGGTCCCTGAGCCTGTCGAAGGGCAGGGATTGATTTTCAGTTGTTAGAGTTTATTGGGGAGCGGCATCTCTGCCGCTTTGAAATGCAAAAAAGCCTCCGGGTTGAATGTGAATCCCGGAGGCTTGAAAGGTTGTTTAGCCGAAAATTACTTCACGCGGATTTTCTGAATTTCCTTGCCTATGCGGACGATATATGCGCCGGCGTTCTGCAATTCCATCGAGAATTCCGGGGAAATTTCGGAATTACACGCCCGCTATTTGATTTTTCCGTGTGCATAGAAAAATTTCTATTTCCTTCGCACCAAGTTTTTGTAGCGGTTTAGGGAAAGCGTTGACGGGTAGCGTCCGTGCCAAGGGAGCATTCAGCAATCCCTTTGACTTCAATAATTTTGCGCCTTCGTATGCACCAGCATGAAGATAAACCTGCTTCGGTTTCAACCTGTAATACTTGGCAAAGCGAAGAGCTGTATCATAAAGCATAAGCGAACCGACTCCTTCCAGGTTACCTATCCTTTTTTCGAGTTCCTTGTAAAGTTCGTCAAAATCGGCAAATTCCTTTGGAGCGTCCCACGCTTTCAGGCATTTGTAAACCTGCTTCAGGACATCGTTTGGAATGCGATATTGATGCTCATGTTTTTTCCAACCGTTTTCCTTTTTGCATTTGGCGAAAGCGGCTTTCTCTTTCACACCATCCAGATCTAGGGAGCCATATCCACTGTCAACTTGAACGCATATCGGCTCCTTCTGAAAATCAGCAACAAGATTTTCCAAGTTTTCTAAGGCTTGTTCACCATTGTGCATATTGTTCTCCTTTTTTTGAGTTTTTATTTGCCATGATTTAGCTCCCAGTGTTTTAATCTTTGAGGCAACGGACGGAACACCCGAGGTCCTTGTAGTTGTAATACGAGTGCACGTGCTCGTCCTCGTAGAAGAAGTACCAGCTGTACGCACCGTCGCCGCTGCGGCCCTCCGTAGACCTCCAGAAGTGCGCGATCTTGCCGGCGTTGCGGTAATAGTCATCGCCAAGGCGGAAGCCCGCTGGCAACACGGAAAAGCCGTATTCGTCCGTACCGTTGCCACTTTCTCCTTCATAATCGACCCAGCCGCCAGTGGACTTGAGCTTTTTTCCAGCGACATCCTCACCGCCAACAGTTTCGATCAGAACCTTCCATTCTGCATCGCTGGGCAAGTGCCAACCTTCGGGGCAGACTCCGCGAACCGGTTCCGTCGCAGAGCACTTTATGCCGTAGCCGCAGCCCTTGCCGCCATCGCTAAAGACTCCGGCACTGTCCATGGCAGCAGCCCAGGTGTAGAGTCTTCCATATTTGGCGCAGGAATCCGGCTCGTTTCTGTAGCAGAAGCTGGAGGAATCTTCTGTACTTGTTGGCTGCAAATAAGCGTAGTTCAAATTCTCCGCCATCCATGTCTGGGTTCCAATGGTCACGGTCTTGTAAACCTGCCCGTCGCGGGAATCCGTGAACGTGCCATAAGCAATATTCGGATTCAAATACTGCCAGTTTACTTTTTCTAACGACGAACTGGAAGACGATTCAAAAACCGAATTACCGTCCATTGTCACGACTCTTCCATCGCTCAACGTGATGTAGCCTGTGTTCGGGTCGAATACGCCCACCACATTGCCGTTTGCATCGCGGACGGTCAGATCCGAGTAAACGTCCCCCACAGGAACCTGAGAGACTAGGGTTGCATTGGGGTCCGCTTCAGGAATGGCGTTCCCGCTGGCTGAAGAACCGCTATCGTCGCCACAGGCGGCTAGGAAAAGAGCCGACAAAATAGTGAATGCAAAAATGGATTTTCTGATGTTCATTTGTTGTCCTTTTTGAAATAAATGTCCTGTCTCGGAGGGAGCAATTTGCCTGCTATCTAAAAAGCGATTTTTTTACGCAAAGAAAATTTTCCACCAGAAGAGCAAATTTTGAATCGTTTGCCCTTTGGGGACAAAGCCACGAGAAATCGGAAACGGGACGAATCTTCGCTTTAGAAAAACTCAAGACTCTCAGTTTCATCAACTTCTTTGCGCCCTCCTCTGTCCCACGATGCAAATAGACCTCCTGCGGTTCAAAATTGCAATTTGGATTTTGTTTCTGTAAAAAAATTCCAAGGCGAAGGGCGGCATCATAAATAGCCAGAGGACCGAGATATTTCGGCTTGCACTTTTCCAAAAGGTCATGAAGGCCCTTAAAATCCTGACACTTTAAAATCGCCTTTTTTATTTTACTGACATTCTCAAAAAACGCCTGCTTGGCGATTTTTCGAATTCTGTACTGGTGAGGTTCGAGTTTGTCCTTCTTGTTATGGAAAAAGCAGGCTTCCCGAATGGCGGTGTCGATATTTGGCAAAGACTGATAATAATCTTGAAGTTCTTTATAGGTGTCCACACCTTCTTGCCAAAAGTCCTGAAAGAACTGGGCTATTGGAATTCGATTTACTTGTGCCATGATGGATTTCCCTTTTTCGCAGAAGTGCGCTTCTGCGAAAAAAACATCTTGGGAAGAGGCTTTGCACACGGCTTTTTCCCGACTCGGAGCCGCCACCGAGCAAAAAGGGGACGGGTTGGAACACTTCCGGCAGGGAAATCCGCTCGCCGGGGTTAGAATTCAAGTCCTCGGAGTTGATTTCCGTCAAATTTGCAAAGAACCGGTAGGAATTTTTATCCTTTGCGTATTGACAAGTTCACAAATCCGACTTATATTTTGCTTATTGTTAATGAAAGCTTTCGCAGAAGCGCACTTCTGCGAAATTCACTGCCGGACCGGCTTGCGCCCGGAACCTCCCGATTTTCCAAAACTTTCGTTCCAATATCCGCCATTCATTTGCCCGCTTTGATTTTGCGCCCGCTTCGGGTTCTTCACGAACTCCCAGAACGCTTCCTGCACGCGCCGCTTGCTCTCGAAAGTCGGGTGCACATAAAAATCCAGCGTGGTGTGCGTGCTGGCGTGGCCGAGAAGTACCGAGAGCGTTTTCAGGTCCTTGTTAGAAGTCAGCGCGTGGGTGGCGAAGCTGTGCCGCAGGGTGTGGATGTGGGCGTCCACCGCAATTCCTGCCGCCTTCAGGAACTTCTTGAAATGGTTCTGCAATGTCCGCTGGTCGTACTTCACCAGGAAGGATTCCGAGGGATTTTCCCCCGCCATTTTTTCCAGCCATTGGAGCAGATTTTCCGGGATGGGGATTTCCCGGTGGCCGCTTTCGCTTTTCGGCGGGCAGAGCTTGCGGATGGTCTTCGGGGGCTTTATATTTTCGCGGGTTTCCGTTTCCGCAGGCTGGTTAAAAGTTCTGCCTTTCCCGAATTTTCCCGGCGCATTCCAATTTGAGGCATTCACAATTTCTCGCCTTTCCTTCGTTATATCGGCGACATTTTCATTGGGCAAGCGTTCCAGCGTACCATAAATCCGAATGGTATTCCGTACAAAGTCGAAATCCGAAAATTTCAGGGCACAGGCTTCCCCCAGACGCATCCCGGTGAAAGCGATCAGCAAGAGGCTCCGGGCCGAATTTTCCAGTTTCGGATTTTCGTTCTTTTCCAACACATCAATCAGCGCGGCCAGTTCCTCTGGCGAGAGGGGAACCGCTTCCCCTTTCCGAGTCGCCCCAGTGTGGGGAAAATCCAGCGCACTAAAATCCTCCGGCGAAAGTGCCGATTTCAAAATCTGCTGCAAGGTCGCCAGCACGAAACGCCGCGTCGAAACCGCAAGATCTCCGAGAGCGCGCTCCGCAAAATTTCGCACGAGATCCGAATCAAAACCGACCAGCTCCACTTCGCCAAAATACGGCAGCAAATACTTTTGCAGAATATTCCCGTATTTCGCCCGGGAACTCTCGCTCCAACTCGCACACTTCTTTTCAAACCACTTTTTTGCCGCTTCCTTGAACCGCATGGCGTCTCCTTTGTTGTATGACGGTGCAAAGTTTGCAAAAAATTCTCGAAAAAGAAACAGATTGCCACGGTGCTACGCTCCTCGCAATGACGTGCCGCTGGCTTGGATTGCCACGTCGCTACGCTCCTCGCAATGACGGAATGCTGGTTCGGGTTGCTCCGTCATTGTGCGCCCGCCAAGGAGAAAATCAGCCACGTTTGAAAGCGACCGTCACCCCGAACCCCGGAGGGGTTATACGACACTTGTCAATTTATTGACTTAGTGGAGTTATCCTCTATGTGGATATACGACACTTGGTAACTTTGTTACCTTAGTGGAGTTATACTCGAAGTGTAGAAGCAATCCTTTCACGCAGCCAAGATTGCTTCGCTTTGCTCGCAATGACGGGAAGCCAGCCAAGGATTGCCACGTCGCTCTGCTCCTCGCAATGACGGGATGCCCGCGCAGATTGCCACGGCTTTGCATCCCTGAAACTTGGAATCTCCGATTCCATAGTTGAAGTATCCCTGAAAGGGACAATTCGCCTAAGGGAAGCAGAGCTTCCAAGGCTCATGGGCCGCTATCGCTGCTCGCAATGACGTACCGCTGGCGATAACTTGTGTTCCATTTGACAAAGGCCGACTTTGCATCGAAACAGGTATTTTTCATTTAGTCAAAGCCAGAAAAAACAAAAAAAATGCCTTTTTCATTTAATCGAAGTTCCAAAATGCGAAAAGATACCTTCGTTCATTTAGTCGAAGCTCCAAAATGCGAAAAGATGCCTTCGTTCATTTAGTCGAAGCTCCAAAAAGCAGAAAAAACGGCTTCGTTCATTTAGTCGAAACCCCAAAAGGCGAAAAGACGGCTTTGTTCGTTTAGTCGAAGCTCCAAAATGCGAAAAACGGCAGACAGCCGTTTCTCCCAACTTCCCTCTTGGAAAAAGACATCCCCTCAAGAAAATTATTACCCGAAAAACATCATCCTAGCTTCAAAACTTCGGCGATTTTTTGAACCGCCAGAGGGATTTTATTTTGCGGCACCGAAGAATAATTGACCACAAATTCATGGCTGGAAGGCTCGGAAATGGCATAATAATCGGAAAGTGCCCGCAAAAAAACGCCCTTTTCCCGCAATAGCGCACAAAAATCTTCGTCCTTCAAATCGGTCTTCACTTTTAAAATGAAGTGCAGTCCCGCATCCTGCCCGGCGATTTCCACAAAATCCTTCAAGCGGCTTTGCCGAATGGCCTCTATCAAAAAATCCCGACGCCCGCGGTAAAAATTTCGCATTCGGTTGATGTGCTTTTCATAAAAACCGCCCGCGATGTATGTCGCCAACACATACTGCTCCAAATTGGAAACCGTGCAAGTGTAAAACGAAAATTCATTTCGGAATCTTTGGGCCAGCGATTTTGGAAGAACCATATAGCCGACGCGCACCGTCGAAGCCAGCGTTTTGGTGAACGAGTTGATGTAAATGGTCTTTTCTTGAACGTCGATACTCTGCAGCGAAGGAATCGGATGCCCTACCATGCGAAACTCGCTGTCGTATTCGTCTTCCACGATATAGCGGTTGCTGGATCTGGACGCCCATCCCAAAAGTTCATAACGGCGACTGATCGGCATGACCCTGCCTGTCGGAAAATGGTGCGACGGCGAGATATGCACAACATCCGTACAAGTTTCTTCCAGCTGGTCAATGCGAATGCCGTTTTCATCCATCGGAATAAAATGGCAGACGACGTTCAGCTTGCGATAAATTTTGGAAATTTTGCTGTAGCCCGGATCTTCGACGCCATATTTTTTATCGAATCCCAAAAGCTGAACGAGCCAGCTGTAAAGGCAGTCCGTGCCCGCGCCGACTACAATGCACTCCGGATCCACCGAAAGCCCCCGAAAATCGAAGAGCATTTTCGCAATCGCCACCCGCAATTCCCGAATGCCACAGTGCGGAGAACGCTTGAGCAAATCCCTTTGCCGTTCGCCCAGCACCCGCCGGGCAATGGTCGCCCAGGTCGAAAAAGGAAAACTGGATTCTTCCAGCTGGTTGTCGGCAAAATTCGCCACGAGCTCTGTCGGCGCTTCGCTTTTTTCTTCCCGGGATTCACGCGATTCGGGCAAGGCGGGCTGTTTTTGCACGGATTCTTTGGGCGTGCGTATTGCCGACACGAAAAATCCCTTTCTGGGCTGCGTCCATATAAAGCCTTCGGCGAGCAACTGGGCGTAGGCATTTTCCACGGTCACCACGCTCACCCCGAGTTGCCTTGCAAAAGGGCGTTTGGACGGCAATTTCTGATCGGCTTCGAGGCGCCCCGCCAGAATATCGTTCCGGATGGAGCGGTAAAGAAAATGGTAGAGGCTTTCGTCGCCCGAATTTTTCATTTCGTAGGATAGCATTTCACCTCGGTGACTTCAATCTGGCCATAAACTGGCCGTATCGAAATAATAGAAATTTGAACATTTCAAAAGGTCAAGTAGAAAACTAATTTACGGGATGAAAACGGAATTTTCCGCAGATTTCAAGGAGAAAACACAATGGCTACCGAAAACCGCTACGAATTGAACAAGAATCTCGCCCAGATGCTCAAGGGGGGCGTCATCATGGACGTGACCACGCCGGAACAGGCAAAAATCGCCGAAGAAGCCGGTGCCGCCGCCGTGATGGCACTCGAGCGCATTCCCGCCGACATCCGCGCCGCAGGAGGCGTTTCCCGCATGAGCGACCCGAAAATGATTCAGGGCATCCAGAACGCCGTTTCCATCCCCGTCATGGCAAAGTGCCGCATCGGACACTTTGTGGAAGCGCAACTTCTCGAAGCCATTGAAATCGACTACATCGACGAAAGCGAAGTACTCTCCCCCGCCGACGACGTTTTCCACATCAACAAGCACGAGTTTAAAGTGCCGTTTGTCTGCGGAGCCAAAGACCTCGGCGAAGCGCTCCGTCGCATTGAAGAGGGCGCATCGATGATCCGCACCAAAGGCGAGCCGGGAACGGGCGACATCGTGCAGGCCGTCCGCCACATGCGCTTGATGAATCAGGAAATCGCCCGCATTTCGTCCATGCGCGAAGACGAGCTTTTCAACCGAGCAAAGGAATTGCAGGTTTCCTACGAACTGGTGAAATATGTGCACGACAACAAGCGTCTTCCGGTGGTGAACTTTGCCGCGGGCGGTGTGGCGACTCCGGCCGATGCGGCTCTTATGATGCAGCTCGGAGCCGAAGGCGTTTTCGTCGGTTCGGGCATTTTCAAATCGGGAAATCCGGCAAAGCGCGCCGCCGCCATCGTTCAAGCGGTGACAAACTTCAAGGACGCCAAGCTTATCGCCAAACTTTCGGAAGATTTGGGCGAAGCAATGGTCGGCATCAACGAACAGGAAATTTCCCTGCTTATGGCGGAAAGAGGCAAGTAAATGGGTTCCGGGAAAATCCCCCGAATAGGCGTTCTGGCGGTGCAGGGCGCATTCATCGAACACGTTCAGATGCTTTCCCAAATCGGCGCAGACGCTTTTGAAATCCGCCAGTTGAAAGACTTGGACGGACCTTTTAACGGGCTTGTTCTTCCCGGCGGAGAAAGCACCGTGCAAGGAAAGCTACTGAAAGACCTCGGGCTTTTCCTTCCCCTGCAAAAGCGGATTCAAGAAGGGATGCCCGTACTCGGAACCTGTGCGGGACTTATCCTTTTGGCGGAAACGCTGAGCAACGACAGCGCAACTTACTTCGGGACTCTTCCCGTCACCGTGCAGCGCAACGCCTACGGTCGCCAACTGGGCAGTTTCTTTGTAGAAGAGGAAATGGATGGCGTCGGAAAAATCCCGATGACATTCATCCGCGCACCCTTTGTGGAAAACGTCCGCGAAGGGGTGCAAATCCTCGCCCGGGTGGAAAACCGCATCGTCGCCGTCCGTTACAAAAATCAGTTGGCCATTTCGTTTCATCCGGAATTGAACGCGGACGAACGTCTGCACAGGCACTTCCTGGCGATGGTTTCTGAAAACGCCTAGATTTTTGTATCTTGTTTGCGATGCGTTTTTTACTTTCCTTTCTGGCTATTTTTGCATTCGCCTTCCTGACGGTCGCCTGTTCTGCCGATTCCTCTTCCGACGACTACGGTTTTGAACGCGCCGTCCAAGACCTCTCCATTTTGCGCCGCTGCCCCGGCAACAATGACACGTCTAAATTTTGCTACCAGTTGCGTTGGCGCATCCCCATCGAGACGGAAAACCTAAAGCAATTCCATATCTGGGTCGATACCCTTTATGTGGGCGATTCCACGACGAGCGTCCCGAGCGGAGCCACGGAGCATTCCATCAAGGTCTCCTTTAAAGGCGAAGAAAAACTTTACGACACGCTGAATTTGACACCGCACGTCCAAGATTACCTGAAGCAGGACAGCCTCTCCATTTCTATCTGGTGCGATTACGGTGACGGGCAGCGTTCCGGCGACATCCAGCATATTTTCATCCATTTTGGCGACGACCTGCCCCCCTCACTCATTACGATTACCGATTCCGTCTGGACGACCGGAGCCGCCATCGACTGGTCTCGCCCCACAGACCAGCGCGACTACTACGTTCCCGAAAGCCTCTCGGGGCCTATCGCGGGCTACAACATTCTGCTCTGGTCCGAAAACGAAAACCAGGACATCCGGAATATCAAGGTGAAAATTTCGCACGACGGCAAAGTCGATTCGCTGGGCAACACCCTGTGGAAACGCCACCACCGATTCCGCTTTACCCATGATTCCCTGTGGATAGACACCACGAGCCGCGCAGAATCTTCCAAAAATTATTTGCGCCTCGCCGTCTTGGACGGAAAAGGCTTTGATTTTTTATCGGACAGCGCAAACCGCTTCCGCATGGTGCTCGAAGGACTCAAGCCGGAAAGCAATTACACTATCGGCATTATCGCCTGGGATTCCGCGGGCAATCCGTCCGGCACGGGTTCCGTGGAGACGAATCAGCTCTTCATGACGACGGACAACGTTCCGCCCCTCATGCCGAACAGGCTCTGGTTTCGCTCCGATTCCACGGATCCATCCGCCGCCCGGCTTGACTCCAACCGGATTTTCATTTATTGGGCGCGCAGTGCCGACCCGCTTTCCGACACCAGCGGCATCGTCGCCGATTCGATTCTCCACTACCCGGCATCCTGCTATGAAGGGGTTTGCTTCAGGCATGTCAAAAGTTACGAAATCCACCTTTGGAACGGAAGCGATTGGGAAGTGGCCACTGGAGCGGGCGGACTTTCCGAAGAAAAATACACACGCTCCTACGCACTGGACGGCGACTCGATGAAGGTTTCCACAACCGGGGATTATGTCGGCGACACGATCCGTTGGATAGTCCCCGGCGACACTCTGATTTTGCGCATCCGCTCGATGGATTCTTCCGGCTACTACTCCAAGGCCCTGACCGACACGATCGTCGTATCGCAAGGCCCCGAAGCCGACCTGAATTGCCCGGAAGGCTTTGTCCCCGTACGCACCGACGACTCCACGCGATTCTGCATGGAAAAATTCGAGCACATGGATTCCGACTCCACCTTCGCCCACGGCGTTCTCTTTAACGAAGCGGTTGCCGGCTGCGAAAGCATGACCGCCGAAGGATTCACCGTTTCCCTCTGCAAAACCGCCGACTGGAAAGCCGCTTGCATGGCGCAAGGAAGAAGCTCCTACGGACTCATCGAAGAGGGCGACTTTTCGGCTGGCGAATTTCTGTATAAAAGCTGCGGCGTGGGTTCAGGCGATTCGACGACCGCAACCGACCCGAAAAAAAGAAACAAGCTCTGCACAAGCCCCGACGGCATCCGCAACCTTTCCGGCGCATTCCAGGAATGGACGCTCGGCCCTTCGGACACGCTGCTCTACGTTCTCCGAGGATCCAGCTACGTTTACTACACGGGAGCTTCACGGGAATCCCTGTCCAAGTGCACCACCTATTCCCTGCCGAACCGATACCGCGCCGGTTACACGCAGGACTCCGTCTATCTTTACCGCGAAGGCTCCAAAGTCGATACCAGCTATACCGCAGACACGAGCCGGACGCTGTATAAGATCCTGACATTGAAAGACTTCACCGACTCCATCCAGATATTCAAAGTATCGACCGCGGACGGCGATTCCCTCGGCGAAGACTACGCCCCTCTCTCGGAATATCAAAAAGGCGGCGACAAATGGTTGCAGGAATTGGCGGGAAACCTTTCCTACGAACCCATCCGAACCGAAGCGGTCTTCTTCACCGGCGAATCCGTCAAATACAAAGGGTCTGCGGCATTCTACACGGACGCGTCCATCTCCTATCGCTGCTGCGCCTATCCGAACTGATTCTGGGCGTGCCCCGCTTTGGCGGGTCGGCGAGCTACGGGCTACAGCTTCGCAAGGCTCAAAGGATCGCCTTGCTTTTGCTTTCAATCGGCGCTTCGCACTGGCTCGGTATTTCCCGGCAGCAAATTTCCCACCCTCCGCATGCCTCACGCCGTTAGTGGTTAGCGATCAGTGGTTAGTTGAAAATTGGAAAAGTACCCATGCGCACTGTCACAGGCTGCGAGGGAAATTCACTTTGTGAAAGAAAGTTCCCCACTTTAAAAAGAGTTCATCTTGCGATAAGAAGTTCACACGTGGGAAAATCAAAATGTGGGTATTTCGTGGAGGATTCTCCATAATTTTCAAAATTTTTTAAACATGGAGCTTTTTTCAATTCAAACAAAGAATCGCTATGCAAAAGCGAGCGTTTTCACAAAGAATGAATCCCTATTCGGAACAAAAATTCCTTTTGATGTTGAACGGTCTTTGCAAACCGAAACTCCGGCGGGCATTCCTTTCCCGAACAAGAAATCCATTCCTGAACAAGCTTTTCCTTCCCGAATCAGAGACCCCGTTTCAAAACAAGCTTTCACTTTAAAACAGGAAATTTTTCACCGTCTTCTTCACGCATCCTCGCCGGTAGCGCAAATTTTTAAGCGATTTTTACAGCGAATCGTCGCGACTAAAAAATAGTGGGTAGCGGGTAGGAGTCAGAAAGAAAGGTCTAAAAATTTTGACCGTGAATATTTTTGCGAAAAGCAAGGAAGGGAAGTTTCCAAAGCACTCAAAGGAGAATCTTGTCACAATCTTATCTGCTTCGGTTCCTCCGGGCTTTTTATATCCATCTTATTTTCCCTCTATTGATTTTACATACTGAACAAACTGGGCTAATGTCCATATTCTGTCTCTGCGATCCTTTGGATATGTCACTATATAGTCAGCCCTTAAAAAGTCACTTTGCGAACGCAAGATAAGGACGTTCGCATTTTTTGTTCATTCCGTTCCACAGAAGGCAAAAACAGTATAGCCATTCCAACAGGGCAAAAAAGCGCCTCATGGCCCTCTTGAAGTTGAACGCTGCCGCAGCAAGCTTTGCATTGAGCATGTCGCCAAAGATTCCCTTGTAGAAATTGCGACCCATGCGGTGGTCGCTTTTCAGGTGGCCGTTGATAGGCTCGATGCCAGCCCTCTTGCAAAAAAGCTTGTGAGCCTTTTTCTTCTGGTAGTAAGTCGC
>NZ_FUWU01000024.1 GCF_900167415.1 Fibrobacter intestinalis
GGGATATAGTCTTTTTCACAAGCTGAACTCCCTTTTAAAGAGAAACGTTTTTTCATAAAGTGATTTTTCTCGCAGGTTGCGAGGTGTTTTGCATTTTGGCTAGCCGTTTCTCCTATATTTCCAACTCCCCACTACCTTCTGATTACTAGTCGCTAACCATGGTTCGACAACCGGTTGCTGAGCCTGTCGAAGCACACCAACCAAGCAAATCGAGGTGGAATTTTATATATAAATCCCAAAATAATAAACAAAGACTCATTAGTCATCCACCTTTCGTAAACTTTTGTTTACGCCATGTATAAAAACACACTGCGATCCCCCCTCTACGCCTCATTAAGCACTTCAGCCCAATTTCACAGAGGCTCTCAGGAAATTCTTTTTAAATGCATCCGCATATAATTCCCCACAAAAAAGCTCCTTGAAAAAGGAGCTTGAGAGGAGTACAAATTTTCCCGAAATTTTATTATTCGCGGTAATAAAGATCCAGATTGTTTTCGATATTGGCCGCTTTTTCCAGATTCTGCACGTAGGTATTAAAGAGCATCGCATAGCCAAAACGCCAAGTATTCGCCAGATCTTCGGTCAACGCCGCTTTGAAAGCCACTGTGTCCGGCAAAGTGCGGGAAAGAATTTTCACCATGGCCGCACCATCATTGGTGACGACAGGTTCACCCCATTCGCCCACTTTCTGTTTGGAAAGCACCCGGAACAAGGTCGGGTTGGAATAGCCGATTCCCGGCACAAAGCCGTCAAAGGACGCTGTCGTTTTTTCCATCGTCACTTTTTCAATGCTGGAATCCGCTTTTGCTGTTCCCGTTGCCGAATCCGTTTCCAAAGTTACCGCCTTGATTTTTTCCTTGACAGAGTTCAAGTGGCTTTTGGCGGCATCTTTCGCTTCGCCCAGGGCAAGCCGATTCTTAATTTGTTCGTAATACGGAGCCACGTTGCGGGAACCGGCAGTCAAAGTTTGGAGACGAGTTGCCACCAGAGCAAACTGGCTGTTTTTCAATGCGCCGGAAACTTTTCCTTCGGCAAGATCCGGACGTTCCTTATTTACAAAGGCAAACGGGGCAAGTCCGCCGACAAAACCGATTTCCGAAATGTTGTCACCGCGTCCAAGCCAAGCGGTTTCACGAACGGGAACCTGCCGAGCCTTGGCCGCCTCTTCAAACGAAGAATCCCGTTCTTCGACGGCACTTTTAATGGAAAGAAGAATCTGTTCCAAACTGTCGATCGTTTCCGGGGAAGCTGTCACCGAGAAGAGAATGTGGGCCGCCTTGACTTTTTCCGTACCATCCGCTTCCTTTTTCTTGCCCAGACTCTGGATGATGTGATAGCCGAACTTCGTGCGAACCGGTTCCGAAATCGCCCCGGAATCCAAAGCAAATGCGACGTCTTCAAATTCCTTGACCCAAGTGCCGCGAGCGGTGTAATCCCCGAGAAGGCCTCCGTTCGCCGCCGTTCCTATATCTTCGCTGGAAATTTTTGCCATGTCTTCAAAGCTGGTCGCCGAGCTGGAATCTTTCAACTGGTAATAAACGGTCATCGCATACTTGCGAATTTCTTCTTCGTCCTTTTCGGTCGGAGCAATCGGCAAATAGGCATAAGCCAAGCGGACCTGGTCGTTTTCCACAAAGAAGCTGTCCGAATGGGCGTTAAAGTAGGCGGAAACTTTCAAGCTGTCCACGGACGCCGGATCGACCTTGAAATCCGCGGTGGACGCATAAGCCACTTCGAGTTCCTGCGAAGCGAGGCGATTATTCACATTCCACTGGGACTCCAAGCTCGTCGGATGGGCATTCGCCGTCACAAAAATCTGGAGCTGGTGCAGCGGAATCGTCATCGTCGAAAGTTCCTGTTCGTAGCTCTGCATATTCAGCCACTCGTAAGCGGCCGGCGTTTCCAGCCAGGCATCATAAGCGGCCTTGTCAAAAGCCGTGTCCAAAAGGAATTGCGGCAAAGTCTGGATAAAAGCCTGAACATTCTGGGCGGCTTCCTGTTCATTTGCCGAGCCGGCTTGAATGGCATAAATCCGCTGTTGCGCTTCTTCACCAACCATACGGCGAACGGCATCCGGATTATTCCGCAGTTCATTTTTCATTTCGACAACGGAAGCGGAAAGGGCGTTCTCGTTGAACTGCACCTTGAGGAGTTCCTGCTGAACGAAAGTCTGGAAGACGGAATTGCGAAGCTGCACGCGCTGTTCATCGCTTATATTCTGACCGCGATAATTGATTTCGGTGATGCGGTTCACCCGATTATTGAATTCCGCATAAGGAATTTCCACGCCGTCAACCCGACCAATCGGATACTGGCGGGACAGTTCCGGAGTCCGGTCCATAGCAAGAAGACCAAGAGCAATACCTACAGCAAAAATGGCTATGACCCATTTCGCGTTTTCGTTAATCCATGTCAGCATAAAGGAAACTCCATTTCCATTTGATTTGCCGCAAATGTAGTAAATCGAAAAAGAAAAGCGAACGACTTCGCCAAGATATATCTGTCAGATTTGCCTTTGTATTCTTTCTGAAACGCCGAGAATGCAAAAGGAAAAAACAGGAGCGTATCCGAAAATATAGCCGATTAGCACTTTTTTTGCTATTATAGAGCCGCCTAAAAAATCTCTACCGAGAGGCTACAGTGTACGATATATTGATCCTCGGAGCCGGCATTTCCGGTTTAAGCGCGGCCCTTAAAGCTGCAGAACATGGCCATTCCGTTTTAATTCTGACCAAGGGACCCAAACCGGACGGTTCATCCAATTATGCCCAGGGCGGCATCTGCTCCGTGACAGCTCCAAACGATTCTTTTAAAATACACGAAGAGGACACCTGTGAAGCGGGTGCGGGCCTTTGCAAAAAGAAAGCGGTTAAAATTCTGGTGGAAAACGGTCCCAAAACCATCGAGCAGCTGGTCAAATGGGGAGTGCAATTCACCCCGGCAGAGCCCAACGATTCCAACATCCGCTTCGATTTGCACTTAGAGGGCGGACACAGCTGCCGCCGCATCCTGCACGCCGCCGACTTGACGGGCAAAGAAATCATGCGGGCGCTCATCGCCAAACTCCACGAATTTCCCAATATCACCTTTTTGGAAAACGCCCTTGTCGCCGATCTGGTTTTGGACAAAGAAAAGAAAAGGGTTTGCGGAGCAAAAATCATCCATCAAAAAACGGGAGAGACCGAAGCGATTTTTGCCAAGGTCACTCTGATGGCAACCGGAGGAGCGGGACGGCTTTGGCAGCACACCATCGACCCGCCTGATGCCTGCGGAGACGGCATCGCCATTGCAGCACGCGCGGGAGCCGCCATTCAAGATGTGGAATTTATGCAATTCCACCCGACTTCCCTCTATGCGCCGAGCCTCAAAAAATCCTTCCTGATTTCGGAAGCGGTCCGCGGTTTTGGCGGCATTCTAAAAAACAAGGACGGCAAAGAATTTATGGACGGCGTTCATCCGCTGCGCTCGCTCGCTCCCCGCGACATCGTCGCTCGCGCCATCCACCGGGAAATGAACCGAACCGGCGAACCCTGCATGTTTTTGGACGTGACCGCCCACAACCCCAAAGACATCAAGACGCACTTTCCGCACATCTATGCCAAATGCCTTTCCGTGGGAATCGACATGACAAAGCAATGGATTCCCGTCGTCCCGGCGGCGCATTATATGTGTGGCGGCGTCCTCGTCGATACCTGGTCCCGAACCAAACTCGAAGGCTTCTACGCTTCGGGCGAAGTGGCGGCGACCGGCGTTCATGGGGCGAACAGGCTCGCCTCGAATTCCCTTTTGGAAAGCGTCGTCTTTGCGCTCCGGGCTGTGGAGAGCATCGAAAAATCGGGCATTCTCAAAAAATCTTTCCGAGCGCCCAAAGTCCCCTCTGAAAAAGTCCTTGTCAAAGGCGGCGACATCTGGAATAAGCGCAAACTGGAAGCCAAAAAGCTCATGTGGAAAAAATGCGGCATTGTCCGCTCCGTAGCAGAGCTTAAATCGGGGCTGGAAGAGCTGCGCAAATACAACCGCGAAGTGGAAGAAGAAATGAAAAAGGATTCGCCCAAAACCATAGCGCTCCTGGAATTTCGCAATGCGGTGGAAAGCAGCATCCTCATCGTTAAAAGCGCACTCGCCCGCAAAGAATCTCGAGGGCTGCAATCTATTTTGGATTACCCGAAAACTTCCTCCAAAATTGTGCATCACACGACTCGGCTCAAGTACCCGCTAGAAGAAAATTAAGGGAATTATATACAATCCCCTGCTAGACATTCGCGATTCCATTTTTTTCAAAATGGAATCTTTTTTCGCGAGGGAAACTCAGTTTTCAGTTCCGACTCCCAACTTTCAACAGGTCCCGTCAGCGATTCAGCCACGGGAAGATATTATCCCGCAATTCGATTTCGTTCAACAAAGATTCATCTTGAAATACGCCCTGAAAAAGGGACAGCAATTTCATAAAGCCCCGCTCGTGTTCGGCAAGGCGATTTTTTGCATAGCCGCCAGCGGAATTGTTGTGAATCATGAACGCCCAGTCCGACGCCTGGAAAAGTACAAGCTCCCTTTCCATTTGTGCCAGAATCCGTTTTTGCAACGGCGATTTCGGGTTCGTTTTCTTTGCGCTCTGAAAAAGCGAGAACATTTTGAAAAACTTGGGATAAATAAATTCCACTTGCGGATTCACCCACACCGAAGCAAATCCATTCTCTCCCCACGAAGAAAAAATCGGGTTATGCGGCACGGCATCGTCCGGATCATTTCGCATTCCATCGACCGAAGCGAGCTGTAAAATCCGAGACGAAGCTGCCCATTCAAAAACCGATTCGATAAACTGGGGACCTTCAAACCACCAGTGTCCAAAAAGTTCCGCATCGTAGGGGCAAAGGACGCAAGGCGAATGCGACGGCATCTGCGGAGCGAGTTCCGCCATCTGCGCTTCCCGATTGGCGACAAAAAGCCGAGCGTGCTCACGAGCGAGATTCATCGCCTGCCACGGGCGATACACCGACTTCTGTTCGCCTCCGGTTATCCGATAATATTTGAATCCCGTATCGATGGGCGTATCTTTTGCCATGAAATAAGCACCGAGATATTGAGAATCCAATTCCTGCGCAATATCCCTGTAAAATTCGCGATAGTCCGGGTGCCCCGGATAGCCGCGCTGGCGACTCCACACTTCCACGGAACTCGACTGTTCCCGACCCAAAGCCAAAAGCCCCGCCGGGGTCCTCACCGGGGCAAAAACGCCGAATCGGGGCGGCGGATCGGCAAGAAGAATGCCGTGGGTTTCCATAAAGAAAAATTCAAAGCCTTCTTTGGCGAGATAGCCATCCAAGCCGTCGAAATAACCGCACTCAGGCAACCAGACTCCCCGAGGGCGCCGACCAAAGGCGCGCTGGAAAGCTTCTACCGTCAATTTCAACTGCATCCGGATGCTTTCCGGTTCCGCCTGGTATGCAGGCAAAAATGGATGCGTTCCCACGCAAGTCAAAAGCGAAAGCTTCCCCCGTTTTTCCAGCCTTAAAAATTCCGCAAGAATATCCCGATGCAAACGCTCTTCCCACAATTCAGCAAGTTCCATCATGCGAGAGGCGTAAAACTGGGCGACCTGAAGTTTTTCGTAATCATCAGCAAGCCGATGGAGTTCTTTTTTCGCCAGCTCCTGCAATTTTTGCAAATGCACGGAATAGCGATTCAACAAAAGAGGATCCGAAAGCATGGCAAGGAGCGTCGGCGAAACGCTCAAATTTATCGTTCCGGGAATGCCTTTTTCCGCAAGACGAGACAACGTTTGCACCAAAGGAAGATAGGTCTCGGTCAAAGCTTCAAAAAGCCAGTTTTCTTCTAGAAAACGGTCATAACTCGGATTGCGTACAAACGGCAAGTGCGCATGCAGCAACAGGAAAAGCTTGCCATTGCAGTCGGTTATCAAAATCGCTCCGGCTTATTCGGTTCTTTTCACAACAACAGGAACAATCGTCGTCGGGAAATCGCCATCCTTGTCCGTCGCAAACACAGGAATTATCTGCGTGGAATCCGGCAAATCCTGTTCAAAGGAGAATGTGCCGTCGGGATTCAGCGGGAACGGTTCACCGCGGACTTGCAAGTGGGCGTCCGGACGGGTTCCGCCATAAACGATCAGACGGGTTTTGACCCAAAGGAAGAAATCCTTGCCGTAATTGACGGAATCCGGAGAGGGTTGCAACTGCTGCGCCAAAGCTCCGCTCGAAAGAATGCCGCCGCTCGAAAGCGAACCCGAAAAGAACGATTCCGAAGAACTCGCCAGATGTTCCAACCAGGAAGCCACGGTCTGACTGGAGAGTCCTGAGCTGCCGAAGCCGCCGATTCCCGCACCACCAAGGGAAGCCTTGAAAAAGACGCTGTCGGAATTCTTGGCGGAATTTTTCACCGTTTCATAGCTGAAAACTTGCATGGCAGGGGCCTTAACCAAAGGTTTGAATTCTCCCTTGGGCGATTTGGTCCCCAATTCCGCGCGGAACGAAACGGATTCGCGATTCTGCACGTACCAGCTTTTGGCGTCAGACGGAACTTCGATGTCCTGAAATTTGCGATTCTTGTTTTTGCGGACAGTCAAATCCTTGGAAACATCGTAAAGGCGCAAGACCAGCGTGCCTTTGCCCTGAAGAGCTTTGTCGAGACGTTCTTTTTTCACGTCCCAAAAGGCGTGCATAAAATTGGGATCCCGCTGCATCAAAACCAGATATTCCGGAGAGAGTTCCGTAGCGGCCTTGACAGGAATCGCTTTTTCCTCCGGCTTTTTCTTTGCCGTCGATTTTGCCACCTTTGAGGCTTCTGCCTTGACGACTTTGCTTGCAGACTTTTCGGTGGTTTCCTTTTTGGCGGCGGCTTTGGACACGGATTTTTCAACCGCTTCTATCTTGGCGGCCACTTTAGATACGGACTTTTCGACTTTTTCCGTAGCCTGGGCCACTTTAGCCGAGATCGTCTTCTTGACAGACGCCGATTTTTCTTCGGCATTCTTCACCACCGACTTTTTCATCTTTTGGAATTTGGACGCCACATTAGCCTTGGCCTTGCGCGGAGCCGATTTGAGTTCTTCGACCTTGGATTCCACTTTCTGCGAAATCGATTTCAGTTTTTCCACTTTGGTCTTAGCGGAAGCCTTTTTCTTTGAGTCCATATCAACTCTCCTTTAATGCAATCAATGCACCGTTTTCGGTTTATTACCCCAATTGCCTACACCGGTTAAACCGATTGCAATTCCAATGAACTTTTCGTCCCAAACCGTGTCGTCGTCCGACTGACGCAATCCTCCCTGGACAGCGATATCGATTTTTGTGCTTCGCCGACCAAGGGGGAACCCGACACCGAGCGAGCCTCCAAATTCCTTGACATCAGCAATGTAATAATTTCTAAACCATCCGCCAAAACGAAAATCCATCCTTTGCAGATATTTCTTGAAATAATCCGAAGATCCCGAGCGTTCATAGCCCGCCCCAACCAAAAACTCCGTCTGTGTCGAAGTGGAATCTTCCAAATTCCAGCCACCGGCGATGTTCCGAATGTCCATATCCCAACCGCGGAGCATAAAGTCCAACATAATATGGTGCCGTTTTTTGAATCGGTAAGCGATACCTGTCGCTAGCGTGGGCGGGACGTCAATATCCCGGCGAAGTTTTGTCGGCACGAGAGTGTCCACCTGACTAAACTGCAAATCGTAATCCAAAGTATTTCTCAAGGTGTAACCCGTCGTATAGGAGAAATAGTAGGAAGCGCGATGCCCCTTGTAAAACACGGCACCCGTATAGTAAGCGGGATGGTCTTTAATTTTCCACGAACCATCCGCCGATTCCGTCAGTTCCGCATCGTTTGTCGCCCAGCTGTCTTCAGCGGGAACCTGGCTGTTGTCTGCGCCAAGAGTCAATTTACGGGAAACGGAGCCCATCACAAAATGAGCGGCAAAACCGAGGGAAATCTTCCGAAAGAACGGCATCCGAACCGCATAAGCAGGAACTATCTCGTAAATGTTGCCCTTGTATTCAATTTTGGCAAGGCTGGTGTTCTTGGGATCGTCCACCTCTTCGTCCAGATTCGACGTGTATTTTTGAGAAAGCGAAAGCGACACGGCACCGAATTTGTGCATGGCAAACAAGAACGAGAGCGAAGGGATTTCCAGCGTAGAAGAGGCATAGGAGTTTCCGCCCCGAGACGCGACATTTTCTTCAAAAACCATGGACGCATTGAAAGAAGTATTCTCTTCAAAAGCGATGGACGCCGGGTTCCATTCGACATAGCCGCTCAAAGCTTTTGCGCCGCCCGAATAGCCCCTGCCGAGCGTTATCGCCGAAGCGCCTTCGGTAGGTTTTCCAAGAGCTTCCAAACCCAGCATCGAAGCCGCATGCACACTCAATGCCAACAGAAAAATCCATAAAGGGATGCTGCGTTTCATTCGTCGTCCCCCCGCTTCGTCGCCAACCAGATTTTAAGGCTAGCAGGCTGCCGAATATAATCCGAAAAATCGTAACGCGAATAGGTATAATAATCCATGAAAATGGTCACCGAATCGCCGGCATCCGTAATGTGGTCGTAATAGAGAGTGTCATAAGGTGCCAGCATGGAATATCCCAAGCGCAGAACCACTTGCATTTTCGCGCCTTTTCCCGCCCGATTGATAAACGAGCGCATTCCCTGCGTCAGCTGCAACGCCAGAGTGTCGCCGTCCATAAAGACCAGGTTCGGATGACCTTCTTTGGCGACAAGTTTTTGGTTCAGCTTGTAAATTTCGGAAGCCTGTTTGTCCGTTCCGTTGGAATCGACAAAAGTCGCCGCGACCACCTGAACGGGAAAGCCCAATTCCGAGCCCTCCTTCGAAGAACTGCGGGGCATTTTCAGTTGGGCAAGCACAACCGCCTGTCGCACATCGTTGCTGTCGCCTTCCGTGTAAGGGAACTCGTCGCCATAAAAATCGCTCAACGCCGAAAGAATTTTTTCACTGGGAATTTCGACCAGCAAGGATTCGAGCACGCCGCCATGCAAGACCACGCAATCCGAGCAGGTTTCCGCCGATGAACTGGCAATCGCCGCTCGGAAAGCCCAAATGTTCTTGTATGTATCCCGAGAAATGGTGTCTCCCCCGACAACGCTAGTTTCCGAAAAAGCCTTGATACGCAAAAACGGAACGACTTCCGAACCCGGTCCAGTAAAGCGATACAGGCGTTTGTTTCCCGACAACGAAACTTTCAACTGCAAGCGGGCCGCATCCGAAACCCGGGTCAGCGATTCATAAAATGCACTGGGCAAATCAATCCGCACCGCCGAGCTCAAAGAAGAGATCTTCAGTTCAAAGGTCGTATCGGCGGAATCCGCCCCCACAAAAGATTCCCGCAATTGGGAACGCCAAACCGAATCTTTGACTTTACCGACGCTATCCACAAAGGACGAACCCGTTCCGGTTTCCAAAATCCAGGAAAGCTTGACTTGCACGGACTCCTTCAAAGGAAGAGAATCCTTGTAACCCGCCTGCACATAAAATCCCGAATCCGGATAAAGCGCCAGAAACGCCGACCGAAACTCTTCGGCACTGTCCGCCCTGAAACGCGCAAAAAAACTCCGGTCGCGAAAACCAAAGTCCAAAATCCATTCGTGCTTCATCCCGTTGATTTCGCCGGCAACGCCCTGATAATAATTGATGCGAGGCGTGCTGTCGAAACCGACCGAATAGGAATCTAAAGAGATGTCGTCTATTTCAACGGTCTGCACCAGATAATTGGAAGGAAATCCCTGATCGTCAAGCCAGGCCACTAGAGAATCCCCGTCGGAATCAAAAATGCAAGACGCTAAAAGCAGCATCGGCAAGACAGCAAACAACAATAGCGATTTGAATTTCTTCACGGAAACTCCGAAAAAAGGAAATAACAGCCCCAAATATACAAAAAGGAAAAAAGCTCGCCATACTCTCACTCTGGAAGCATCTCCAAACCTTCCCTCTTTACCCGCATCCGCTGAATATGCAAAATCCATTTGTCGCCGTTCATTTAAATAACTATACTTGTTCAAAAATTTTCGAGGCCACTATGAAACCTTTTCACGCCTATTTTCAGAGCATCAACGAGAACGACACCTACCCGCTAGACGAAGTTATTTACCGCAGCAAGGTCGATGGGAGCCTTCTTGAAGTACATCATGACCGCGATGCACTCGCCGAACGTTCCCCGGACGAATGGAAAAAGCTCTTTGCCGAACGCCGGATGAGTTTCAAACCCGCCGACATGAGCGGCGTCTGGAGCAAACGGGAAATGGTTCTGCCCGAAATTCCCGAAGAGGACATTGTGACTCTTCGCGAAGGTTGGAGTCCTCTGTTTGACGCCCAAGCGCTCGCTAAAGAAATCGGACTCAAAAAGCTGTGGGTCAAACTCTGCGGAAATTCGCACACGGGCAGTTTTAAAGATCTCGGCATGACGGTTCTTGTCAGTCAGGTCAATTCGATGATCAAGCGCGGAAAACCGATTGACGCTGTCGCTTGCGCCAGCACGGGAGACACCTCCGCCGCTCTCTCCGCCTTTACGGCAAAAGCCGGAATTCCCAGCATCGTATTCCTTCCGCGTGGCAAAACGAGCGTCGCCCAGCTGATTCAGCCGATTTCCAACGGCAGCATCGTCTTGGCCCTCGACACCGACTTTGACGGCTGCATGAAAATCGTGCAACAGGTCACCGCCGACAACCGCATTTATCTGGCGAACTCGATGAACAGCCTCCGCGTGGAAGGACAAAAAACGATTTCTCCCGAAATCTGCCAAGAACTCGGCTGGAAAGTCCCAGACACCGTCATCATTCCAGGCGGCAATTTGGGCAACGTCAGCGCGCTAGCCAAAGGATTCGACGATTGCCTCGCCATGGGACTCATCGATAAAAAGCCCCGCATCGTCCTCGCCCAAGCCGAAAACGCCAACCCGTTCTTCCAAGCGTATCAGCGCGGATTCGATAAGCTCGTTCCCGTCCACGCGAAAAAGACACTCGCGAGTGCAATTCAAATCGGCAACCCCGTCAGCTACCCGAAAGCGGAACGCGCCATCAAGAATTACAACGGCATTGTCATCGACGTTTCCGAAGACGAACTCGCGAACGCCGCAGAACGCGCCGACAAAATTGGACTTTACGCTTGCCCGCATACCGGCGTCGCCCTAGGCGCACTTCTGAAACTCCGCGCCCAAGGTGCCATCGACAAGGACGAAGAAGTCGTCGTCATCAGCACAGCGCACGGCCTCAAATTCACCGAGTTCAAAGTCGCCTACCACAAGCAGGAACTCGAAGGAATTTCGGCAAAATATGCGAACCCGATTTTCGAAGCTCCTGCGGAACTCGGTCCGGTCATGGACATTCTCCAAAAAGAAATGGCTAACCGGAGAAGATAACCGATGATTTTGAACGCCATCTGGCTCCTGTTCTTTTTCGGAGCGTTTATCGCATGCGTTGTCCAATGGCTCGCCATGGGCAATTCGGGGATTTTCAATTCGACAATTCTCGCTGCATTTGACATGTCCAAAACGGCGTTCGAAATCGCCCTCGGGCTCACGGGCGTTCTCAGCCTGTGGCTCGGGATTTTAAAAATCGGCGAAAAGGCGGGAGCCATCCAAATCCTCGCCAAACTGGTGCAGCCTTTATTTACACGGCTCTTTCCCGAAATTCCCAAGGGACATCCCGTCTTTGGCACGATGCTCATGAACATCAGCGCCAACATGCTCGGTCTTGACAACGCGGCAACGCCCATGGGACTCAAAGCCATGAAACAGCTGCAAGAACTGAACCCGAATCCGGACAAATCGGTCGCCAGCGATTCGCAAATTCTGTTCCTCGTGCTGAATGCTAGCGGGCTAACCCTGATTCCCGTGAGCATCATGACATACCGGGCGCAGCTGGGCGCTGCCAATCCATCCGATATTTTTCTGCCGATTCTTCTTTCTACTTTTTTCAGCACTCTCGCCGGAATCATCGCCATCAGTTTTTTCCAAAAAATCAAGATTAAAGACCCCGTAACCCTCGCTTGGATTGCCGGCCTTTCGGCACTTGTCATCGCGACTCTAGCCTACTTCAGCCGCTTAACGGCGGAAGCCCTTGGCACAACGAGTCTCTTTGTCAGCGGCATCATTCTTTTCGGCGTGATTATCATTTTTCTGGGACTGGCCATCTACAAAAAGATCCGCGCTTACGAAGCTTTTGTGGAAGGAGCCAAGGAAGGTTTTCAAACCGCTATCATGGTCATTCCCTACCTGGTGGCAATTCTCGTCGGAGTCGCCGTATTCCGGGCAAGCGGAGCCATGGATTTGCTGATGAACGGCATCTCTCATCTTCTCGGATTTTTCGGGATCGGAAATGATGTTGTTCCCGCTTTGCCGACCGCTCTCATGAAACCCCTCAGCGGCAGCGGTTCCCGTGGCATGATGATCGATGCGATGAAAACTTTGGGGCCAGACAGCTTTGCCGGACGATTAAGCTGTATGTTCCAAGGTGCTGCCGATACGACTTTCTACATTATCGCGGTTTATTTTGGCTCTGTCGGTGTTCGCAAAACACGTCATGCGGTCACGTGCGCTCTTATCGCAGACCTCGTTGGCATCATCGCCGCCATTTCGATAGCCTACATATTCTTTCCGCCGACATAGGTACTTTCAAAAATCAGCGATTAGCATTAAAGCTGTCAGCAACGTGAGAAGCCCGTTTTTAAAATTCAATGCGGAAATGGGAATTATATATAATATTCCACCAAATACGCGCGATTCAAAATTTTTCGCAAGAGAGAACTTCTTTTCAAACGGGGCATTTTTCTCGCTGACCGCTATGCTTCGCCAGTCTATGAGTCTTGGGAACTTGTTCCGTAAAAAGATTGCCGCGCTACGCTCGCAATGACGAGGTACTGGATCGGATAGCTCCGCCATTGGGAACTTTTTTCCGTCACCCCGAACCCCAGAGGGGTTATACGACACTTGTCAATTTATTGACTTAGTGGAGTTATCCTCTATGTGGATATACGACACTTGGTAACTTTGTTACCTTAGTGGAGTTATACTCTATGTGGATATACGACACTTGGTAACTTTGTTACCTTAGTGGAGTTATACTCGAAGTGTAGAAGCAATCCTTTTATATAAAGCCCCGCTGAAATCATCGTATTCAACACCATTCATTCCTTTCCTGCGACCTTTCTTCAACATTTCACAATGTTCAAAATGATTTGCACAACGGTTTCCATACCTTCCACGCTAATGTGTTCAAAGGGACCGTGAAAACCATAACCTCCCGTTCCCAAATTGGGGCAAGGAAGTCCTTGATACGAAAGAAGCGCCCCGTCCGTTCCGCCCCGAATAAGACTATCGACAGGCTCCAAACCCGCATTGCGAATCGCTCTCCGCGCCCTTTCCAAAATTTCAGGATGCTTTTCAAGCACTGGCCGCATATTGCGATAGGAATGCTTTAGCTGTATGACAACCGCAGGATTTTCCGCCGTGCCGCCGTATTTGGAATTGAAAATTTCGGCCAGTTTTTGCAAATAGCCGCAGCGAATCGCAAATTGCTTTTGATCATGATCGCGAACGATATACACCAGCTTTGCACTAGAAACATCGCCCTCCATTTGTACCAGATGATAAAAGCCTTCTCGCCCTTCCGTCATCGCAGGAGTTTCATTTTTGGGAAGTGCCATCGCAATTTCTGCAGCCATTAAAGCCGCATTTTTCATAATTCCTTTTGCGTCCCCCGGATGTACGCTTTTGCCTTTTATTTCAAAAATCGCCGTGGCGGCGTTAAAATTTTCAGAAGCAATCTCCCTTTCATCGCCACCATCTACCGTATAAGCGAATGTCGCCGGGAACAAGTTCAAATCAAAATGCTCCGTTCCCCGCCCGATTTCTTCGTCGGGGGTAAAGCAAACCCAAATTTCACCATGATGAATTTGTACAGAATCTTGATTTGCCCGCACCAGCATTTCCATTGCCGTAACGATTTCTGCTATACCCGCTTTATCGTCTGCGCCGAGAAGGGTCGTGCCATCCGTCGTAATCAAAGTGCGCCCTTTCCAATTTTTGAGTTCAGGAAATTCCGAAACTTTTAGAACAGCACCCGATCCTTTTAACAGTACATCTTCCCCATCGTAATTTTCTAAAATCTGCGGCTTTGGATTTTCACCGGAAAAATCGGGAGATGTATCCATGTGGGCAATGAATCCTATCGCTGGATTCGCTTCATCACCTGGTGTCGCAGGGAGCATTCCATAAACATAACCGTTCGCATCCATTTTCACTTGTAGCAAACCGATTTGCTGCAGCTCTTGCACCAAATAACGCCCCAAATCCAGTTGTCCAGACGAACTAGGGCAAGTTGCCGAAGCCTCATCAGAAGTCGTCGTAAAATGAATGTATTGCAAAAAACGTTCTAAAAGTGTCATCCGAATTTCCTCAAAATTCAATTTTCTTTCCAAATGCCCGTATCCCGTTGAATCACGGTCTGCTGTGCTTCGATGAGCCGTTCTTTAGAAACGATGACCGTCAAGCTGCCCGGATTTTTTTCGCTCATTTTTACTCGGGTGATGCCTGTGTAAAGAATTTGGCGATTCAGCAGCGGATGCCCTTTTCGCGACGGAAGAAACATCAAGATATTTCGGTAGCCAGAACCCTGGGACTTGTGAATGGTAATGGCGAACGCGGATTCTAGCGCATCGTTTGGAAACAGGGAAAGCAAGTAGCAAGAGTAGGCGGAACCGATTTTAACCATCAAATAATCCACGCCATCCCGGTCTTTCACCACTACACCCGAATCGCCGTTATACAGATTGAACATGGGCAAATTTTTAGTGAACATCAAAATTTGTCCTGCAAAAAATTGACCTTCCAAATCGGAAGACTCCGCTTTTGTTTTTTTACGCAGGCAGGAGCAAATGATTTGATTGATATTTTCCACCCCTTGAATTCCTTGGCGTTCCGCCGAAAGAATCCGGGCGTTTTCCGCGGCGTCCCAAAGCTTTTTCCGAACTTCATTTTCCTCTTCGTCCGGATTTTCTACAGATGGATTGACTTTTTGGGCTAACTCCGGCAAGTTGCTACAGAATTTTTCCGCCCAGCTTTGAAGCCATTGAAACAGCTCTTTTTGCATTTTCTTCGTGGACTTCGCATTCTCCCCGAGGGAAGCAAATTGAAGTGCATTTTTTTCAGACCACCAATCGGCATTCCAAATTTTCACGCCACCGCATTCCTGAAGGGACGTGTTTAATTTTTCAACACCCGAATCTTGGATTCCTTTGGCAAAACGTCCCACTTTAGAATCATCCGGGAACCGATTGGATTCCGTCAGTTCTACCACAGCATCTTTTCGGAGTCCCAGCAACTCGCCCAGAACGGCACCGGCTTCTACGGAGGGAAGCTGGTTCTTGTCGCCCAAAACGAACAAGCGAAAATCCTTTTGGGGCAAAGCTTCGAGAAATGAAGCGAAGAGGGTCACGTCAATCATGCTGGCTTCGTCAATGACAAAAATCGAATTTTCAGGAAGACGATTTTGGGCATTATAAGTAAACGCATTTTTTGCCGGAGAAAAAGAAAGCAAGCGGTGCATGGTCTGCCCGTCCACATTTTGAAATTTTTCTTCAATTTCGGGATGAGCCTCTTTTTCTGCAACTGGAATATCTTCCAGATTTTTCACTTCGCCCAAGCGGTTGGCGGCCTTGCCGCTGGGAGCCACGAAATACAAGGACCAATTCAAGTTTTCCAGAGAATTTTTGAAAAGATTCCAAAGCAAAAATTGCACCACTGTCGTTTTTCCTGTCCCCGGGCCGCCTGTAATAATCAGGTTGTTTTTTTGTCCGCATAAAATGGCTTCGGCTTGCGCTTGCTTTAATTCAAAACCATCATGGCGAGACTCTTCGATGATATTTTTAATTTCCTCTTCGGATGGTTTGGATATTCCGTAAAATACGGAGCTTTCCTTTCCGAATACTTGGGAAATCGTCTCCTTGGCTTTCCAGAATTTATCGGTAAAAAGGAAGTTTTTTTTTGCTCCAGCGTATTTTTCAACAACTAGAGGAATTGAAGAAAAACGTTTCGCATTGAGGATGTCGTTTCCTTCCGGGTCTTGAATTGGAGTGTTCGCAAAATCCTGCAATTCAGAACAGCCTTTTTCAAAAATCCTCTGAAAATTCTCCGGCAAGGCTTCCACGCTGTCACCGGCATCCAATTCGTTTTTTTGCTGAACTTGCGCACCAGAAATTTTTTGAAGCCACTTGTCGCACAAATCCTTGGAATCCAGAGGAACGCAAACATTGCCCTCCGCCAACAAGGAAAAATAGACCAGCAACGTCTTTTGCGCATTTTCCGAAAGCGGTTTTTTGTCTTTATTTTGCAGCTCGGCAAGGGTGTTCACCAATTTCAAATGCAGCGGACGCACAAGCCCTAGATCTTTTAATTCGTTAAAAAATTTTTTCACCGATTCCGAAGGTTTCCGTTTCATTTCATCAGACATTTTAATTTTCCTCCTCGCCATTTTTTGCATTTTTCAATTTGCGATACATCAATTCTTTGACCTGTTCAAAGGCTTTTTTCAATGCGGCAAAATTTTCCCATGTTTGGGCATAAATTCCAAAGGATGTGTCCTTTTGGCATCCTCGGAAAAATACGTAATAAACACCTCCGAAGTGTCTTTCAAAAATTTCCTCTTCGCTTTCGTTATAAAAAGATTTGAGCCACTGGATGAGGCAATAGGAATATAAAACCCGCTGAACAGCATAATCGCTATCCACTTTTTCTTGAGTGCCGCTGATTTCTTCATTTCCTACGCCGTAGTTTTCCAACACATCCGATTTCCAGTCCAGAATAGAATAATACTCGCCTCGTTTGAAAAGCAAATCCATAAATCCTTTGCAATAATTTTGCAAATTCTTTTCCAGACCGTCTGCATTCATTTGAAATTCCATTTCCGCTTTGCGATTCGTCGCTGGAATTTCCCGGAGAGAAAAGTTCTTTTCAAGATAACGATTCCCTTGAATTTCTGGTAATTGGGCATTCAGCGTATTCCATACAAAATAAGCAGACTGTTTTTCCCAATCGGCGTGTTTATGAATGGCAAAACCTTCCGATTTAAATTCTTCTTGAATCAATTTGTTGAAGGCAGTATCGTTGGCCGCTGCTTCGGCAGATTCCAAACTTCCGATTTTTTCAAAATCCGTCAGTTCAAAAATCCGGTGCATAGCATTTCCCAACTTGGCACCTTTGGGATAATTTCTCACTCCTTTTACCGTATTTTCTTCAACTCGACGGGCGCTGGGCGGCAAGATAGGAATTGGATTCAAGTCCACTTCGGATACTTGATTTAAAGTGCCGACACTTGTCTCGGAACCATCCGGATGGGAGTTTTTCCCATTGGAGCTGACTTCATCGCTATCATTTTTTTCATTGTGCGAAAGAGAGGAATAGGAATGTTGATAAATGGATTTTGCCGGAAGCGCTTTGTTCAGTTTTTCAATGGGCGCAAAATCTTTCTCAGAGGATGTCTCAGTTTTTCCCTTTACAATTTCTTTTAAAATTTCAGAAGTCTTTTTTTTCAATTCTTGAAAATTTTCCAGAGTTGTAGCTTCTAAATCCTGGGAGTCCACAAATTTTTCATCGATATTCTGCAAATTATTTAAAAATTCCAGCCCTTTTCCCCATTTTTTATAATAGGGCAAAACCAAAAGCGATTCCGCTCGAGTGTAGGCCACATAAAAAAGCCTGCGCCATTCTTCCGTTTCTTCGGACTGGCGTTTCTGTTTTGCGAGAGTATCAAATCCTAAAAACTTTTTGCTTTCAGAACGATAGGAATAAGGACCTTTGGCATTATTATTTTTCCCTGTGAATCCCGCCACCGAAATCACCACAGGGAATTGCAATCCCTTGGAGGCGTGAATGGTCATCACCTGCACGGCGTCAAAATCGCTGCCTTTGGACACCAGATTGCCATCTTCATCGTCTGCATTTTCTTTGGAAAGGGATAGTCCTTCCAAGTGCTTGACAAGTTCATCCAAGCCAGAAGCATTTTTGTACAGGTAGTCAAAAATGTAAGAACCGATTTGCTGGATTTTAGCAAAAGCCTGCAACTTGGAGGATTCGCAAAGATACTTGTCGATTTGAGTGTCTTTGTAAATCTGCTCTTGCAACTGGGCGTAGCGTCTCTTTTTTAAAAGAGCTTTCCATTTCAAAAATTTTCCTATTTCCGGATTGTTGGGCTTGGCAAAATCCTGAGAATCCACCTCTTTAAGTTTATAACGGAAAAAATCCGTCACCAGAGCTGTTTTTAAAAGTTGCTGGTTCTTGCCCGAAAAATCCGGAGCCGCCAACGCTTTTAAAAGCGTTATCCATTCAAAAGCTTCGCGGCCTTTGAACAAATTGGAATCCTTATAACGCACAAAAGGAATGCCCGCTCGCCCCATAGCGGACTCTATCCATTCCAATTCCGTTCGTGTCCGCGCTAATACAGCGATATGGGAAAAACGGAGATTTTCATGTTTATTTTCTTCTTTATTAAAATACTGAAACGCTGTTTTAGAATCTTTCATTGCCATCAGCTGAAGGATTTTTTGAACAGCAAAGTGGGCAAAGTTTTCTTTGGTTGCGTTTGTCGCCCAGCAAATCGGTTTGTAAGCTTCTTCGTTTATTTTTGGAGGAGATACCCGTTCCGAATACTTTGATGATTTAAAATCAATGTCCGTAAAATAATTTCCCGAAAAAAGCGCATTGCAAGCTTCAACCATTTCATTTGTAGAACGGTAATTTGTCGCCAGACGATAGGGATTTTCTTGACAAATCGCATTTCGTGCAGACTTGTAAACCTCCAAATCCGCTCCCTGAAAAGAATAGATGGATTGCTTCGGGTCGCCTACAACGATGATGTAATTTTCGCTGCTATCCAGAAAAACCGTTTTGAAAATATCCCACTGATTTTGGTTTGTATCCTGAAATTCATCCACAATCGCATAGGTGTAATTCTCCCGCAATTTTTGACAAAGCGGGGTGGGCGTTTCTGTGTTTTCTGTGACCACCGCATTGCGAACTTGTTCAATCATATCGTTAAAAGATTGCTGCTTGTTTTCTAACTTTTGCCGCTGGAATTTATCATAAGCATCGCGGATGTGGGTAGCGACAAAATGGTTCATCGGATTGGATTCAAATAGGTTTTCTTTCTGTCGATGTTCATAGAAATATGCCAAAGCTTCATTTAGTTCAGGAGTATCTGTAGGAACTTTTAACTCCGTTCCAAGGCTTGTGAAATTCGATGAATTTTTCTCTTGAATTTTTTCAACAAGAGCCTTCACTTGAATCGGTTGCGATTTTCCTTTTGCTCGATAACTTTTACCCTCATTCTTCTGAAGAATTTCCCAGTTTCTTTTCAATTCTGGATTTTTTTCAAGGCAATCATCAAAATTTTTCGGTGGAATTATGATTTCCATTTTCCCATCATAATTTTTAAGAGCGTTTGCCAAGGTTTCTTGAATGTTTTTTAAATTGACTTTTGCCGAATCATCCTTTTGCAATTCCGCCAGTTCTTCCGCCCAATCATCTCGCATTAATTTGTCAATAAAAAGACTGACAGCGTCATCGCTTACCATATTCAACGCAAAGGGAACGTTGGATTCATAAGCGAAATCTCGGAGGGTCTTTTGGCAAAAGGAATGAATCGTTCCAATGGATGCCGTATCGACTTCGGAAAGTGCTTTGGCAAATTTTTCCTTTGAATTGTTATTTTGTAAGCCCTCTTGCATTTCTGCGCGGATGCGATCACGAAGTTCACCGGCGGCTTTTTCCGTATAAGTCACCAGCAGAATTTTAGAAAGAGGAACGCCAGATTCCACCAGTTTGGCGACGATCTTCCGGATGGTATATGTCTTGCCTGTGCCCGCAGATGCTTCAATGCAAAGATTTTTCTGCGGTTCAAAATTTTCTATAGCAAATAAATTTTCGTTTTTCTTTTCGTCAGTCATTGCTTATTTCCCTTTTTTATTTTCCGCTTTTTCAAAATCAAAATCGGGGAGAAGTTTTTTCATTTTCTCTTTTGCTTCCATCCAGACGGTGGAAAAATTGGTCCTTTCCTCTTCTGAATAAATTCCCGAATCGTAAAGGTCGAATAAATCCTTTCCGGCAAAATATTTCCATTCATCGGCATTGGATAATTCTTCTTTGAATTTCGCAATGGATTCAACGGATTTTTGACGTAAAGAAAAAGGGAAAATTCCACGATAGGATTGAACATTCATTTCGTTGTAAATGTTTTGAAGAATTTCCGTTGCCTTGGCGGAACGACTCGCTTCGTTTTCGAGAACAATCTTTTCTTTAAATTCAATTTCATTTTTATCCTTCACAGAATAAACACGGATTTTCACCTGTTTTCCTTCCCGAACTAGAGCTAGTGCCGCTGCGTAATTTTCCAAATAATCCTTATCTTTAAAGCTCCTGTTTTTTACGCTGATAAGCTCCACTTCATTCCCCTTGCATGCCACAATGGCTACATTTCCTACAAGGGTCCAAGGTTTCTCTTCGCCATTATTTTGTTGAAGAATATGACATTCCACTTTGCACGGCAAGAATTTCCACCCCTCATCCTGATAATCGTCTTTGATTTTAGAAGCAAATTCTTCTGCTTTTTTTTTCAATTTTTCCCAAATCAAATCGCCAAAGGGTACCGCTGGAATTTTTCCTGCAAGGATGAGTTTTTCCTTATCCAGCATTTCCTTTTCCGTCAAGGCAATTCCCAATTTCTGGGACACCAGCGCCTTTAGCCAAGAGCTGTTCTCCAAGGCGTTCAATTCAATGGGCTCCATTGGGATTTTTTCGGGATTTTCTTCTGTATTTTCCAATCCTAAAAGCTTGTTCACCTGAAATGCAAAGGGAAATTCTAAAAATTGCCGAATGGAATAAGCTGTAACCATTTCTGGAAGGTTCTTTCTTTCCAGATGATTTTCAGAGTTTTCTTGAGAATGGATATTTTCGACTTTACTTTGCAGCCTGTTTTCCTGGTTAAATTTTTCTCGGGTCATTTTGTTGCGGTGTTCCCGGGCTGTAAACAATTCTGAACTCGGGCGTGTTTCATCAATGTCTATTTTGATCTCTGGCAGCAATTTTTCTGCTTTAGACAACTCTTCCGAAAGGTTTGGCAGTCTATTCAAAGCCTTTTGCAACGCCTCTTTCAAATCGTTCACCACCGAAGAAGGATAAAGTTCCTCGTCCTTTGGCAAATACATATTCTGGTAGCTGATGTGGAAACTCTCGCCGGTACTCATCAGCTGGCAAAGAAACGCGTAGCGATTTTTTTCAACGGGAGTATCGTCCCCCTTCCAAGGCAAGTTCTTTCGCAAATCCAAAGAATCAAAAGATTGCGCGCCTGGAAAATCTTTTGCATTGGCTCCCATAAAAAAGAGGTGCTTTACGGGAATTGTTCGGTTCGGCGCGAATTTCATAAAGGTGACCCCGTTGATAAAGGGACTTCCGTAGCTGTATTCCGAAGACTGCGCCGCATTTTGTAAAACCTGCGAAATCAAATTCCACGAAATACTTTCCCGATTCAACGCAAACAGATACTTCAAATCTTCAAAAGCCTTGAGAACGCTCTGTAAGACTATCGTTTCTCCGGTCAGATGCTTCGGCGGATTAGGCATTGAAAGCCAGGAATTTAAGAACTCCCGAAAAGAATGGAGAATTTCAAAATCTTCTCCTTGCAATTCCGGCATTTGAATCCAATTTTCCAAGGATTCCACCGCATCTGCAAAACGGTTGAGTGTGCCGTCATCGGCACTTTGCATATCTGCATAGGGCATATATTCGCCGACACAGTTGTCCGTCAATCGGGAAAGCAGCAGACGTTTGACGCCATCTAGCCAATCTTCTTTTGCATTGGATTTTTCCGTATGGTCCCGATAAACGTTCATTCCAGAAATCCATTTTTCCCAATAGGAAATCTCATTGGGGTCAATTCCTCGGGCTTCTTGCACAACGGGATTTCGCATCAGGGCGAAAAATTCTAAACGGCTAAGAGCTTTTTTCTTTTTGACGGCAAATAAGTTTGCCAGTGCGTTTCCCACAAAGGAAGTTTGCGCATCCGAATCCACAATGACAAAGGGGAGATGAACGCCTTCTTCGCTTCCTTTTTCGCATTGATCAAAAACCTGTTGAATTGCGGAACGATAATCCGACAGCTGGGGACACACCACCAAAATGTCGCGAATGCTGGCCCCTTCAAGCAGCAACTGGCAAATTCGAGAATGAATAGCCTCCACTTCACGAATCGGGTTGGGGGCGGCGGTTAAAGTCAGCGAAGAATCGCATTTGGGTTCAAACTCTTCGGAAAATTGATTATCCCGATGGGCGACCATCCGCTGGATTTCGGAAAGCAGCGTTTTTTCTTTTCTATTCAGAGCTTCTTTTTCTTCGCCGTAAAGTTCCAAAGTTTCTTTATAAGGCGCCTGCGTTTTTACCTCTTCGCCAAAACCGCCTTGATAATCGTCTGCAAGGCACCAAAGCCCGATGTTGTCCCGACCGGCGCGCCCCCAGGCCCTCAGCAGCTCGTTTTCCGTCGTGCCCAAATTCTCCAAATCATCACTGGCGTTTCCATTGGCATTGTAAAAAGTCTTGATATCAATTTTCTTTCCCGGCAAATCCTCCCAAAATTCCATGCAAGGATTCTGGATGTAAGCAAAAACTTCATGATTTTTGGCGAAGTCCTGCAAAACCACCCGATAAAATTGCCCCATGCCCGAAAGCCCCAAAATAAAAACGGGCTTGTCTTGGGGAAAAAGAAACTCCGTCTTGCCATTTTTTTGGCAAGCCTTATACATGAAAGGCAACGTTAAATAGGTGTTTTGGGAATCCACCTTTTTAAAAGCTTCCGTCAGCAAGGATTCCGAATTGCCGTTTTGCCTGTGAAAAATTTTCGAGTAAAGTTGGCGTTCCCAACTTTCGTTTTCCATCTCCTTTTTGTTTTTATCCAAAAAGAAAGACTGCAAATTTCCTTCTTTCCAACAGTCCAAAATACCGTTGGCACCGCTCAAAAAATTGCTGGGGCGACTGGTTTCATATTCCAAAAAAAGAGTCGCCATCTTGCTGGAAAAATCAAACAGGCGCAAATCGTCCAATTTCCATTGAATGGTGCTTTCGGATTCCGTGTGCTTAATAAATAGATATTCGGCAACTTTTTCATCCAGTTCTTCGACCACTTTCTTTTTATTTCCATAAAATTTTTCGGCATTGCCCTGAAGATTTCCGCTGAACGCTAAATTTTGAATGTATGCCACAATCACATTGCAGAGCATATCCGCAGACAATTTTTTTCGAATCGTTGTTTCCCCGTCCGAATTTTCAATCGGCTCATCACCCCCCAGAATTTCAAACAAAAAGCGATCCAGCGACTTTCGATTCAAATTTGCCAAAACGCCTTTCTTTTCGGTCCATTTCAAGCGGAACCATTGCTCCAGCTTATAATCCGAAAAAATCAGAACCGGCGCATCGAAGGGATTCTTCCATTTCTTGGAAATTTCGTCAATCATTTCATCGGCTATGGTATCCAAGTTAAGAGCGAATTTCAGGTGTAAAGCCATAAACTTCCTTCGATTTTATATTCAATCCTTCATTTTTATAAAACAAAGATAATCTATTTATTCTGTCACCTTTTGACAAAATGCAGATTTTTTTAACCCGTGAATTCAAATCATTAATGAAACACCCTGATGGTTTGGTTTGCATCTAAAAACTTGAATCTCCAAAAGTTGCGTATGGAACAGACCAATTTCAAAGATACCCAATATCTGCGTATCTGAAGGCCGCAAGCTGTATGACCATAGCGTATGGAGTGAAGTTGACGAGCTGCTTTGCTAGAACCTTAGCCCGAAATAGTCGTCTGGACGTTTAAAACTCCAAAGGAAGCCTGCGTCATCTCCAGAAGTCGTTTATCAGCACGTGTGGAGAGACAAAAGATTGCCCCTTCCCGAGTGTGTTTTATGCTCCTGCGACACCTTTTAACAAGTAGAATGATGTATATTTTGAACGACATAGGTTGCTACCGACTTGAAAAAGCCTGTAACAATCGCTTGGTTTTAGAGTTAATGCTCTTATTCTCGCGTCCTTAAAACACGACCAAAGTTTTTGTGCAGAAGAATAGAGCTTACAACGCACACCCAGAATTGGGCGTGGGTCGTGTGCTTGTTACAAAAGACAATATTCTCGATGATATTGCAAATAAGGCAAGTGACCTTCTTCTAAATGAACGAGTCTTAAGGACGAAGTTAAATTAAAAATTCTTTTATCCTCATTTGATAAAAACTCGGAAAAAATAATTTTTCCTGTTTTTGAAAAAGAGATGTAACCTCTATCGAATAATTTATCCATATTCGGAATCAGCAATAAACCATTATATATATCCAATCTCTGAAGATTGTTTGCTTTTCTCCAAGGCATTATATGCGAAGCCATTAAGAGAGAGTAATTTTGACATTCTGTGACGGAACATCCTTTCCAATATTCAATGAGTTTTTGACGAAATAAGCCTTGTCCAATTCTTGATTTTATTATAGCATCTTTTTCTGTTATATCAAGAGAACGATCATTGTTAATGTGGCTGTTTTCTGACAGAATTGAATCTTCAATTTTTTTCTTGTAATCCGAATTTATATATTCGGCGAAACGTTTTAAACCAGAAACGATATCGCTAACGCCTTTTAATGTGTTATATCGATCCCGCTCAGAAATCGTTTGCTTTAATTCGTTTGCGATGTCCGATATTTTATCAAACGTTAGGGTCCCATCTAATTTATAAAAATGGGATATATATCGTAATCTTGTTATATAGTCGTGGTATGTTTGCCGATTTTTGAAAAGATTGTTGTCTACCATATAGTTAAAAAAATCGGTCTGTTCGTTAATGAAATCTTTTTCAAACGACATACAATAAATTTCCTTTATTTGTTTTGAAATATACATTTTTTCAAATCTCGTTTCATTAGGCGATGCCAAGAAGATTATTGAAACCGACTTTCGCAACATCGACAAAGGGTATTGCGTTGTTGATGCCCAAGTTTTGAAGGCATGGGAATATGGCGTTCCTCAAAGTCGCGAGCGTGTTGTTTTCATTGGCATTTCTAGAAAGTACGCTAATCCCAAAATTCTTGCCGACATAGAAAAGAATTCTGAAAAATCGCCGTATTATCCGTACCCGATAAAGACGCATGGAGAAGGTCTTCAAAAAAATAGTGACTTGCAAGCAGGCGTTTGTCCATTTAAAAGAACCTAAAGAATCCTACGACAAATCTCAGCAAATTTTTTCCAAGGCAAAATATTATGGAAAAATGCAAGGCAGTTCTGAAGTTGATCTAGATGGCATCGGCCCTACAATTCGTAGCGAACATCATGGAAACATTGAATATCGCCGACTGAGCGTAGAACATGGTGGCAAGCATGATGAAGAACTGAAAAAAGGTTTGGCAGAACGCCGCTTAAGCGTTCGTGAGTGTGCAAGAATACAGACTTTCCCGGATGATTATGAATTCATCTTTAATGACGGAACAAATAAAGTGAGTTCTTCAGAAGCATATAAAATTATTGGGAATGCTGTTCCTCCTCTTTTAGGATACGCCATCGGCTATCGCCTTCAATCCATTTGGAACGACTTGTTTGGAGAATAGTATGTCTATTGTTGTTGGCGAAAATCTTATCTGTGATGCAGCTACACTAAACAATTTTGACCATTTACTTTCTTGCGCCAAAGAAAAATTGCTGAAAAATTCGACCCATATAGCAAAAGGCGATTTTTGGAAGACCTTTGAAATGGAAGTTCATCGAGCTCTTGTCGCATCCAAAAATGATGTAGGATTGGCTCATTGGAAAATCGAATATATCGGTGGACATAAATTTCCTGACATTGTAGCAAGAATAAACGAGAAAGAAGCTCTCGGCATAGAAATCAAGACGATTAGTACGAGAAATAAATCCTGGAAAATAATGGGTGGAAGCATTATGGAATCGACACGAATTCCTGATGTTAGCCGCATTCATGTATTTTGCGCAAAGCAACAACCTTTTGAAATAAAGTACCGTTCATTTGAAGAATGTGTAGAAGATGTAGCTGTCACCCATAGCCCCCGATATATGCTGGATATGAATGTTGATCACAATAATTCGTTGTTCACAAAATTGGGTAAAACGTATGACGAAATACGTCAAATGCCGAACCCGTTTGAAGCATTCAAGGACTACATGATCGCATCACGAAACCAGCGAAATAGCGACAATGAAGACACCGGCTTATGGTGGTTTAGCCCAAAGGCCGAAGAGTTTTCAAATCAGGATTTGGCAGAGGAAAAATTTGCAAGCACGTTGGTTAATATCAATGTGAAATTTTGGAAGGACCTTCCTCAAAACGAAAAAGAACAAATTAAGGTTGAAATGCTTGTAGCCTCACCTAGCATTGTTGAAGGAAAATATGAATTCGCTTGCCAATGGCTATTGCAACGAAAAGGCATTGTCTGCCCATCATTCCGAGACAACTTTTCTGCCGGCGGACAAGTCAATGTATATGGAGTCCGGGTTCCAAAGATAATCGGCAAAATTTTTGAATGGAAATTGAAAATCGCAGAAACTTTCAACGCAAAGGAATTTTCGTTAGAGTCGTTTTACTACTGGGAAGAACGGCTAAATTCGATTTCAAAATTCAGTGAAAGCGAAAAAAAGGTCCTTCAACGAATTTTGAAGGAGATTGAGGTCAAAATCAAGAACTAGCAAGAACACCTGAGGGATGGCGAAATTAAAAAACGCAAGTTGCATTAGCAATGAAAACTCGCGCTTCTAAAAATTATTTTGGCAAAGTGGTTCGGCTAGTTCGACAAGCGGCTGTTGAGCCTTGGTCAGTGAGCGGTTCAAACTAATCGGAGCGTTCACCAATACAATTCTTATGCAATATCCAAAAAAAGCCTGCATTACGCAGGCTTTCCCTTCTTCTCTAGTAGAAATTTACTTGGTCGCCAATTTCTGGAGTTCCGCCTTAATAGAATCTTTCTGCGCTTCAAAGCTCTTGAAAGTCATCAGGGAACCGTCCGCTTTGACGATATACGCCTTGGGAACATAGCCGTCGCTGTAAAGTTCGCCAAATTCACGGGACTCGTCAAAGAACACATCGAACTTGGCTTCATCCAATTTGAACTCTTCGATAAAGGCGCGAATCGAACGTTTGTTATTGCCACCGCTCGCCATCGCAATCGTTTTAATTCCCTTATCCCGATATTGGTTAGCAATTTCCTTGACTTCCGGCATCGCATGACGGCAATGCCCACAAGTCGTCGAAAAATAGAATACAAAGAGAGGGCTGCCGGAATATGCTTCCAAATTTTCCGCAGAGAGATTGATGCCCGTCGCTTTGACTTTGAAATTCATTTTGGCCTGAGTTCCGTCGGCAAGAGTGTCTCCGCGGAGAGGTGCAATCGCTTCTTGAAGTTTAGCATCCTCTTCTTTCTGTTTTTCAATCATCGCTTTGCGCTGTTCCAGAATTTTTTCCCGCAAACGCTGACTAACCGCCTGCAAAGTATCGTTCGAAAGCTGGAGCTGCTTTGTCGTGTCGCTCGCCTTGGCGCGGGAATCTTTTAAACCCTGCTTAAACGCCGCCATATTCATTTCTACAGCAGCCTGCTGCTTGATGGAACCGAACTGGGAGCCGAACTGGACGCCGAGCAAATAAGACGCCCGATTAGCCTGTTCCGCGGACATCGGATCGGGTTTGGCCGGAGCCTTCACGGAAACCGTCGTATCGGTGCTGTCCTTTTTGGGCAGGGGCGCATTTGCCGCCATTATAGACTGCGCACGGGAATTCATGCCTTGCGCAATCGTCACCATGATGGAATCCGAATACTTGATTTTGAATGCGGAATCCGTCACCATCTTATAGCCTTCATCGACCGCCGAGAAAAATTCGGGTTCATCGATCGTGAACTCGAGCTGTTTCGTTTCCACCATATAAAGCTGGTTTCCAAACTGGGAGCCAAGCATATACGCCGTTTTCACATCATCTTGTGCATCCGGACCGATTTGAACCGAAGCCTTATCCGTTGAGTTGCAGGCCACAAAAGCCGCAACCGAAGCCATCAACGCAACCGTGCGAAATTTCATTTCTATGCCTCCTTGGCATGATTTAAACTGCCGTTAAAGTAGCAATTTTTCTAGCTTTAGGTGCACTATGAAGCTTTCAAAGTTCTTTTACACCACCCTCCGCGAAACGCCGAGCGATGCCACGATGCCAAGCCACATCTTTTTGATGCGGGGCGGCTATATCAAGCCCCTTTCCACGGGCATTTACAGTTACCTTCCTATGGGCTTTCGGGTTCTCAAAAAAATTGAAAACCTGATCCGCCAAGAAATGAACGCCATCGGAGGAATCGAAGTCGATTTGCCCGTCGTGCAGACGGCGGATCTCTGGAATGAATCCGGACGCTATACCGCCATCGGCGAAGAGCTGCTCCGTTTTAAAGACCGGAACGAGCACAGCATGGTACTCGCCATGACTCACGAAGAAGCGATGACGGACCTTGTGCGCTATGTGGTTTCGAGCTACAAGCAGCTCCCCTTTATGCTCTACCAGTTCAAAACGAAATATCGCGACGAAGCAAGAGCCCGCGGCGGACTTATCCGCGTTCGTGAATTTCTGATGAAAGACGCTTACAGTTTCCACACGTCTCAGGAAGATTTAGACGCCCACTACGAACTGGAATACAAAGCTTATCAGAACATTTTCCGCAAAGTCGGCATTGAACCCGTTATCGTCCAATCCGACACGGGAATCATGGGCGGGAAAGTCGCTCACGAATTTATGCTCGACACGCCAAACGGCGAAGACTACCTGATTCTCTGCAAACACTGCGGATACCAGGCGAACCGTGAAATCGCCACATTTGAACGTACGCCATACCAAGGCGACGCCAACGCCGCACTCGAAAAAGTCGCGACCCCACACGCCTCCACCATCGAAGACCTGTGCCAGTTCCTGAACGTCAAACCCGAAGCCACCGCCAAGTGCGTATTCTTCGACTTCAACGGAAAGCTCGTCACCTGCGTCGTTCCGGGAAATCTGGATGTTTCCGAAATCAAGCTGCACAACCTGCTCAAAGCCAAGGAACTTTACCCCGCCGAAGATGCGCTCATTGAAAAATGCGGCATGGTTCCCGGATTTGCCAGTCCTATCGGCGCACACGATTCCATTGTCGTTATCGATACGGCGCTGGAAAATTCCTACGATCTGGTCGTCGGGGCCAACGAAAAAGGTTTCCACTACATTCACTGCAATCCCAAGCGGGACATGGCGAATTATCAAATAGCGGACATCGCCGAAGCCGAAGAAGGTTGCAAATGCCCAAAGTGCGGCAAGCCGCTCTCCGAAACCCGAGGCATCGAACTCGGCAACATTTTCAAGCTCGGCACCAAATTTTCTGTTAGCATGAATGCAACTTTCTTAACTCCGGAAAGCAAAGCCGAACCGATCGTCATGGGTTGTTACGGAATCGGCGTCGGGCGTCTAATGGCGAGCGTCGTCGAAAACAGCCACGACGATTTCGGACCAATCTGGCCGAAATCCATTGCGCCTTTCCAAGTGGAAATCGTGAACATCACCAAAGATTCCGAAGTCGCCGACAAACTGGAAAAGGAATTGGAAGATGCCGGTTTTGAAGTCCTTGTCGATGATCGGGATGAACGCGCTGGAGTCAAATTCAAGGACGCCGACTTGTGGGGAATTCCGCTCCGCATCGCCCTCGGCAAGAAGGGACTTGAAAACGGACAAGTCGAATGGAAACCGCGCGCAGAAAAAGAAATGACAATGGTCAATCTTTCGGATGTCGTTGAAAAAGTGAAAGCATTTTACAGAGAATAGTCTCTGCATTTTTTCGGAAAGCTCCGCTTGAGCGGGGCTTTTTTTGTGGAATTTTTTTCCATCTCATTTATCATTGTTTCGCTTGGCTTCATAAAAATCAAAAGGATATTTCTGCATATTTTTGCATCTTTCATAGAACTTTTTATTATAAAATCCATGGAGACAAAAAAAACAAAATATGTATAATGCAGATATGAAGAAAGATTTGACCATAGAACGTTTACAGAAAGAGGCAAGGCATTTTTCAAAGCAGGTATCAAATCATGACGATCCGTCACTGTTCGGCGCGACAGACGGAATGGCTGTGGGAACGTACCTCGAACACCGTTTCAAGAATTTTCTTGCGCAAAACTACACGTTCGATTCCGGTAATTCTGCGAGCGGCATAGATTTTCCCGGTCTTCTGGTGGATATAAAAACAACGAGCATCACGCAGCCGCAGTCTTCATGCCCGTTCAAATCCGCACGCCAGAAATTATTTGGCCTCGACTACGCGCTTTTGGTATTCGTTTATCAGAAAGAAGACGACACGCAGAACAAAACAAGCAGGCTGAATATTCTTCATACCATTTTTGTGGAAGCAGACAGAACAGCGGATTATCAGCTGACATTGAGCATTCGTCATATTCTTGAAAATAATGCAAACAAGGACGACATCGTCGCATTGTTCAGTGATAAAAATCTTCCAGTCGATGACATAACGGCGGAAAAATTAGCGGAAGAAGTTCTCGCAAATCCCCCGAAGCAAGGCTACCTGACTATATCAAACGCGCTGCAATGGCGACTTCAATACAGTCGCATCATTTCTGAAGCGGACGCAGTTCCAGGAATACATAGGTTGGTTTAAAATGGAAAAGAAGAAAGAATTCGGGGACTTCCAGACGCCCACTGTCCTTGCAAAAAAAATGGTGCAGATTCTCAAAGCAAAAAATATCTCGCCTGATGTCATCATTGAACCGACGTGCGGCAAGGGAAGCATTCTTCTTGAAGCGGATAAAATTCTTTCTCCGAAAAAATCGCTTGGCATTGAAATCCAAAAAGAATATGCGGACACACTTTCGACGATTGCCAGGAAAACAACAATGGTTCTTCATGCGGATATTTTTACCAGCAGCGAAGCGATAAAAGAATTCATCGGCGACAAAGAAAATCTTTTGTTCATCGGAAATCCGCCGTGGGTAACCAATTCCGAATTATCGGCGCATCAATCGAACAATCTGCCGGAAAAATCGAACTGCGACAACTTTCGCGGAATTGAAGCAATTACAGGAAAAAGCAATTTCGACATTTCGGAATATATCATCCAAAAATTAACAGACGAGTTTTCGCACAAAAAGTCGGTCTATGCGTTTCTCTGCAAAACGAGTGTCGCCAAGAAAATCATGGCAAAAATCTGGAAGCAAAATCGTCTGTATAAAAGCGCGGAACTTTTCCCCATCGATTCAAAGAAATATTTCAACGCTGCAGTTGACGCCAGTTTTTTCATTCTCGACTTTTCAGAAAAGAATGCGGCGGCTGAAATGACAGCGTACGATTCCATTGAAAATGGAATTCCGAAATGCAAAAGCGGCTGGATTTCCGGTGTGTACTTGGAAGACGTTTCAAAGCGAGATTGTCTAGAAATATACGGAAAAAGCGCATTTGTGTGGCGCAATGGAATAAAGCACGACTGTGCGAAAGTCATGGAATTTTCTGTTGCTAACGGAAAACTTTTCAACGGCTACCACGAAAATGTGCAGATTGAAGAAGACCTTGTTTTTCCGTATCTCAAAAGTTCCGATATTGCAAACGGACAAACGACGCCGAAAAAGAAAATCCTTGTCACACAGAAGTGCATAGGTGAGCCTACTTCATTTATCGAATCAAAATACCCAGCGGTATGGAAATATCTTCTGGCTCATTCTATTGACTTTGAAAAGCGCAAAAGCGTCATCTACAAGAACAAAAGCCGCTTCGCCATTTTTTCAGTTGGAGAGTATTCTTTCAAACTGTATAAAATCGCCATTTCGGGCTTGTATAAAAATCTAAATTTCCGGCTGATTGAGCCGCATAACGGAAAACCAATTTTGCTTGACGACACGTGCAATTTCATTTCGTTCGAAACAAAAGAGGAAGCGGAATTTATCTTAAGTTTGCTGAACAGTCCGCTTGTTGCGGAATATCTAAATGCGCGAATTTCATGGGATTCCAAACGCCCGGTAAAAACGGAAATTTTAAATTCCATCGACCTTTTTCAAGTAGCCGAAAAATTGAAGCAAGAAAAAAGATACTCTTCTTTTTTTCGGAACTTCGAACAACTGCAACTTCCTTTTACTTCAAAGTCCTCTTAATTTTTTACGTTGTGCGTAACAAGATATGCCTTCCAAGCATATCCCCCCCATGAAAATAAAGCATTTGTTATGGGAACTTTGGGTATGTATCTTTTTATCATTCTCCTTTTATCAACCTGTATCAAAAGGCTTTCGAATGAACTTTTCAGAATTTAAAAACGCCATTAAAAAGCGGGCCTACATCGAATCCGCTTCTGAAATGCACATCCACATGCACGAGGCGGCGGAGCGTTCAAGACGGATTACGGCTGAAATCAACGGCGGCTTCCACACGGCGGACGAGTTGCGGGAACTGTTTTTCACTCTGACCGGGCAGCCGGCGGACAAAACGTTCGCGCTGTTTCCGCCGTTCTACGCGGGCTACGGGCAGAACATCACAGTGGGCAAAAATGTCTTCATCTATTCGGGGTGCTGTTTTCAAGACCACGGCGGAATTGAAATCGGAGACGGTTCACTCATTGGACAGCAGGTTGTCATTGCCTCATTGAACCACGACTTAACGCCTGACAAACGTGGGAATATGATTCCTTCTCCGGTGAAAATCGGAAAGAACGTTTGGATTGGCGCGCACGCGACGATTCTTCCCGGCGTGACCGTCGGTGACAATGCAGTTGTTGCGGCGGGCGCGGTTGTGACGAAAGATGTACCCGAAAATACAGTCGTCGCCGGAGTTCCCGCAAAGGTAATCCAAAAAATTGAGGTGAAAAATGAAAAAGATCATACGGATTTATGCGCAACTAACGTTGCTCGCCAAAAAAAACGTGAAGACCGTTAGGTCTGAATCAATCCGTTTATTAAATACATTTCAAAACAAGCTAGAAATGAAAAAAGTAAAACCCGAAATGGAATCTATCGAATAAATTGAGGTGAAAAATGAAAAACAAATTGAAAATCATCCTGTTTCTTGCGTCTCTGACTATCTTTAGCGTATCTGCCGGATGTGCAGAAAACTCTGGAACGAACAATCCAAACTCAACCTCGGAGGAAATCAGCGAGATGTTTGTCACCATAAACGGCAACAAACTAAAAATCACGCCTGCGCACAATTCGTCGGTGGAAGCACTCGTTGCCATTTTGAAAACGGACGACATCACCTACACAGCGGATGATTACGGCGATTTTGAAAAAGTGGGAAATATCGGACACAGCCTGCCTCGAAATGACGAAAGCATTACAACGCAAGCGGGCGATGTCATTTTATATCAAGGCAACAGCATTTGTCTGTATTACGGCACGAATAGTTGGAACTTTACGCGGATTGGAAAAATCGAAGGATATTCCGCCGATGAACTTTGCTCTCTTTTAGGCGCAGGCAAGGGAGAAGTGAAAGTGACGTTGAGTTTGCAGTGAAAAGAATAAAGTTTCATTTTTTACAAATAAAATGTTTTTCAAATCTCAAATGCTTTGACTGGCGTTTGTTTTTATCCGTGTTTGCATTTTTGCTTGTTCCGGCGATGTATCAGACAGTAAAGACGCTGATTATTTCCGTGAACAGCAGCGCAGAAGTGTTCGATGTCATCGGGCAAATGGAATGGTTCGATTTGATTGACGAAACGCTTCGCGCGTTTTTGATTGTTCCGCTGTATGCCATTTTGAACGAAGCCTTTAAACGAAAAGATGATTTTGCGCAGATGGTTTTTAAATCGCTGCTGTTTGTCTTTGCGCTGTATGCGTTGTTTTCGATCGGCGTTTTTGTTTACGGCGGTTCGCTTATCCGCGCAATGAATCCTGACGGAATGAATGTTGACGCGGTAAAGAATTATTTCCGCCTTGAGACGGTTGCATTCGTCGTTGGAATTGCAACGTCATTTTTTCAGGTTGTGTTTGTTGTCGTGGGAAAGGACGTGAACTTTTATTTGTTCCTTGCGGCAAAATGCGTTCTGTCTGTCATTGCGGATTTTATTCTGATTCCGCGGATGGGAATTTACGGAATTGCCGTTTCAAACATCACCGTAAACGCAGTTCTTGCGGCGGTCTGCTTTGTTCTTTTATCCCGGCAAAATTGTATAAAGCCGTCCTGGTTTCAAAAGAAGGATATTTCCGTTTTGAAAGACTGGGGCAGAATCGGAGGATTTTCGGGCGTTCAGCAGTTCATCAACAATTTTATTTACGCCGTCATGATTTGCAAAATGGTGAATATGGTGGCGGAGCAGGGAAATTATTGGATGGCGAACAATTTTATCTGGAGCGTTCTTTTGATTCCTGTTATGGCGCTTGCCGAAATGATTAAGCACGATTGCAAGGACGGTTATGCAAAACTCAACCAAAAAGCGTATTACGTTATTTCGCTTGCGGTGATTGTTCTGTGCGCGGCGAGCGTTCCGCTGTGGAAGCCGTATTATTCCGTTCTTGAAAAACTGCCGGATGGACGGGCGGATGCGGTATTTTCGATTACGCTCAAACTTGCGCCGTTTTAGATTGCCTACGCGGTGTGTTCCATTATTTCAAGCATTTTCAACGGACTGGGAAAAACGCATTTCAATTTCATCACGTCGCTGATTGTGAACTTTGTGTATTACGGAATTTTCTTTGCGCTGTATAAAGCCGGGAAAATCACGTTTACAATGGACACAATCATCATGATGTTCGGCTTTGGAATGGTGGTGAATCTCGTTATAACGTTTATAGAAGAGAAAGTATTTTTGCGCACCAAAATCAAAACAACGGTTTAGAACCGAAAAAATGCGATTTTCCCCAAAAAACGATTTTCCAAAGACATATTTGAAGCTGCGTAATTCAACAAAAAGGAATATGTTTTTTCCTGTAAACACAAAAATTTTCAAATCCGCATAAACCCCTCGCATTTTTCTATCTTGCATCCAAAAGGAATCTCGTATGGCAGATCTTGTCAAAGACCGCGGAATTCTAAGTCTATCCTGGCCCCTCATCATCACTTTCGGAATCGGCGTATTCCAGCCGATGATGGACAGCTGGTTCCTTTCCCGCACAAGCGAAAGCGCTGCCGCCGGAGTCGGTGCCCTGATGCCGATTCTCGGCACGATTTTCATGGCGATTCAAGCATTTTCACAAGCCGGAGCCAGTATCGCATCGCAATTTATGGGAGCCAATGCGAACAGCCACGCCCGCACCACAATCACCATGGTCATTCTAGGCAGCATTCTCTTGGGATTTTCCATGACGCTGCTCGTTTTGCCCTCGTCCCATTGGATTGTCGAAGCCATGGGACTCTCCGGCGACACGGCAAAATTCGGCGTTGAATTTTTACAGGTCGTCTGCTTCGGCTTTCTTTTTCGCGCATCGCAAACTACGCTTACGGCACTCATCGCCACCCACGGGCTCACTATTTGGAATTTAATCGGCAACGCCATCACCATCGTATTCAATATCCTTTTGAACATCGTTTTTTTGGAAGGTCTTTTTGGCATTCCCCAAATGCACGTCAAAGGCGTCGCGCTGGCCACCGCCCTCTCTTGGGCCTTTTCCAGCTTGGTTCTCTGGCTCGTTTTGCGCTACAAGATTCGCCACAAGACCAAAATGACCGAAGTGAAAAGATCCCGCGCCATTCTCGGCGACTGGATTCGCATAGGCCTTCCCGCCGCCGCGGAACCGGTCAGTTTCCAGTTGTTCCAAGTTTTCATTACAGCGATGACAGTCCATCTGGGAACTCTTGCGGTGACCGCCAAAGTCTTCAGCGCAAACTTCGCGATGTTCGCTATTATTCTGGGAGTCGGGCTAGGCAACGGCAACCAGATTTTAGTCGCCCATCTCGTCGGCGCACACGATTATAAAAAATCGAACCGTCGCACCTTCCAGTCCCTCTTCGCCAGCAGCTCCGCAGGATTTGTCATCGCCTTGATTGTCGCCCTTTGCGGTCCACATCTCATGCGCCTTTATACGGACAATCCCGATGTCATCGCTCTCGGCTCGGCATGCCTCTGGTGCGATGTCATTTTGCAGCCCTTTAAATCGGCCAATGTGATTTTAACCGGTTCCCTTCGCGCCGCGGGTGATTCCAAATTTCCGGCGATAGTCGGAAGCCTGATGATGTGGACTTTAGGCGCGGGCACCGCCCTTTTTCTCGCTTTTGTTTTAGACCTCGGCTTAATCGGCCTTTGGCTGGGAATGGCGAGCGACGAATTTTACCGTTCCTGCGCAAACTTATGGCGTTGGAAAAGCGGACGCTGGAAAGCGGCAACGGTCATCTGATTTTTCTCTTTCGACAAAACAATTTCAGCCGATATTTTGGGCAAGTAAAAGTCGTTCAACTTGCGACACAATCCTATTTCTGTCCCCCGTCCAATCCGGAGCGACAAGAGTCTCGTTCTGCGCCTCGCCGCTAAAGCGTTCTATCGCGACATCCTTTCCGACAATCCGAATAAAGCGCGCCACGGCTTCGCAATAAGCTTCAAACGAAAGCAGTTCAAATTCCCCGCGACGATAGGATTCTGCCAGACGCGTGTCTCGGACAATATGAAGCGGATGAATTTTCACTGCCGAAATTTCCAAATCCCGAATCACTTCCGCCGTTTTTTCAAAGTCCTTCAAAGTTTCGCCCGGCAATCCAAGAATCACATGCGAAGTCACCCAAAGGCCTGCGGAATGCGCCCGCTTCACCGCATCTTCAAATTCCGCAACGGAGTGCCCACGGCCTATCGCCTTTAACGTTTCATCGTTCGCTGTCTGCAAACCCAATTCCAAAATGACCGGCTTTCGGGAATTTTCGTACTCCAAAAGTTCCATCACATCAGGTGGGAGGCAATCCGGGCGCGTTCCTATCGAAACCCCGACGACCTCGTCCGAAGCAAATGCCGGTTCATAAATTTCCCGCAGACGCTCCACAGGCGCGTAGGTATTCGTGTAAGGCTGAAAATAAGCGAGAATTCCCGCATCTTTATATTTGCGGCGAATCCGCGGCAGATATTCCGCCATCTGTTCTTGCACACTTTGTCCCGCCTTGTCCCAAACCGGGCTGAAAGATTTGTTATTGCAATAACAGCAACCGCCAAAACCTCGCGTTCCATCCAAATTCGGGCAGGACATTCCCCCGTTCAACGGCAACTTTCGCACGCGTTTCCAGGAAGGAAAAATTTTCGCCAAAAATTCTCGATAAGTCGTATAAGCCGGCATGGGTGCAAATTTACAAAAAGGAAGCGTTTAATTCTCTACAACGGAATTTTATCCGGCGACATTCTCATGCATCAATGAAATCCTATTTTCATTGCAGACACTTTCATTACACAAACACATCCACCTAAAAGTTCCCGTCGTCCGGCGGGAACTTTTTAAAATGGAAAAGAAATTCATTTTTCAGGCGAGTTTTCTGTCGTATATGACGAGGAGTCCTCTTTTTCTTCGCCGTTTTCCCCATACAAAATGCAAAAAGGCGCCCCCTTTCGGAGCGCCCATGAAATTCTCGCCATCCGATTTACATTTCTTCCAGCTGCTTGCCCTTGGTCTCCCGAACAAATTTCACGACAAAGAAAATGCTGATCAGCGCGAACGCCGTATAAAGCAAGTAAGTCTGCCCGACGCCAATTCCCGATTTCCCAGTAAGAATCGGAAACGACCAGCTGACCAGAAAATTCGCAAACCATTGCGCAAGCCCACAGACCGAAATCGCGACCGCACGAATACGGTTGTTGAACATTTCCCCGAGCATCACCCACATGACAGGTCCCCAGGTCATCGCAAAGAATGCCACATAGAGATTCGCGGCAATCAGTGCGACCACGGCGCCTCCGCCCAAAGAGCCGTCCGCTCCCGCATTCAAGAAACACAGGGCGAGAGTACCTAACGTGAATGTCATGCCGATACTGCCTATAAGGAGCAGCGGTTTGCGCCCTATTTTATCCACCAGAAGAATGGCAAAAACGGTCATCACCATATTGATGGTGCTGTTGATGAGGCTCGAAAGAAAGGCGTCGCTTTCCCCAAATCCCACGCTCTGCCAAAGCATGGATCCGTAGTAGAAAATCACGTTGATGCCGACAAACTGCTGTAAAACGGCAATGCCCAAACCCGCCCATAAAATCGGAGCGATACGCTTTTTCCCCGAAGGCAGCATTTCCAGCAAATCCGAAAGGCTGTGGCGTTTTTCTTCGCCAAAAGATTTTTGAATTTCGGCGACCTGTTCGTCCAACTGATCCGCCTGAATTTTGCTAATCACACTTTTTGCTTCTTCCAGCTTACCCTGCGAAACCAGATAGCGCGGCGATTCCGGGAGTTTTAATGCGGCGACTCCGTACATCAGCGAGGGAATGATTTCAATCCAGAACATCAATTGCCACGCTTTGATTCCTCCAAAAATGCAATTATTCGCGCTACCCGCAATCCGCAAAATCACATAGTTTGACAGAAGCGACGTAAAAATGCCCACCACAATCGCCATCTGCTGCATGGAACCCAAACGCCCGCGCAAATGGGCCGGAGCCGTTTCCGCGATATAAATCGGAGCGATGATGCTCGCCATACCAACGCCAATGCCGCCGATGACACGCCAGACAATAAAATCCGCAACGCCAAACGGCAACCCGGAACCCACAGCACTGACCGTAAACAGTATCGCCGCCGCCAGCATGCACTTCACGCGGCCAAAAGCGTCTGCCAGTCGTCCGGCAAAATAAGCGCCGACTGCCGCCCCGATAAGCGAAAGCGCCACAGCAAGCCCCAGCTGCGAATCCGTCATGGAAAAGTGAACTTTCAAAGCCCCGTTCGCCCCGTTGATGACGGACGAATCAAAGCCAAACAAGAAACCGCCCAAAGCAGCGGCCATCGTTATTTTAATGACATGTCTAATAGATATTTGAGAGGTGGATTCCATAAAAAGCCTCCGTTAGAATTTGCTGGATTTTAATATACAGAAAATTTTTCTTTCTGGAGCACAAAATATATTCCAATTTGGCAAATCACGGAAAAAGCCCAAAATTCCTCCAAAAGGAAAAAGCCTGAAATCAAAAACTTTCGGCATAAAAAAACGCAGCCCGATTTTACCGAGCCGCGTTTTTGAAACCTTAGGCGAAGTTATTTTTTCTTCACGTTCGTTTTGCCAAATTCCACATTCGTCTTCTTGCCGAGCAGAAGCGCGCGGGTTTTCAGCGGCAGACCGAAGCAACGGATAAATCCGGAAGCGTCTTTCTGGTCGTACATTTCCACGTTGGAGAATCCGCCGAGTTCCATGTCATAAAGGCTATACGGGCTCTTCATGCCAGCCGGGATGACGTTGCCCTTGTAAAGCTTCAAGCGGACATCGCCCGTTACCACTTTTTGCGTTTCGGTAATGAAAGCGTCCATCGCCTGACGAAGCGGGGTGAACCACTGTCCGTTGTAAACCAGATTGGCGTAAGTCATCGCCATTTTCTGCTTTTCGAACATCGTTTCCTTGTCGAGAACCAGCTGTTCCAGGCACTCGTGCGCCTTGTAAAGGAGGGTTCCACCCGGAGTTTCATAAACACCGCGGCTCTTGAGACCCACCAAGCGGTCTTCGACGATGTCGATAAGTCCGCAGGCATGCTTGCCCGCAATGGCGTTCAGCTTTTCCAGAAGCTCGACCGCTCCCATTTTTTTGCCGTCGAGAGCGACCGGCGTTCCCTTGTCAAAGGAAATCGTGACATAGCCCGGCGTATTCGGCGCTTTTTCGTATGTGCTCGTGTGCTTGAGCATATCATACTGGTGTTCCTTGTCCGGTTCTTCCAGAATGCCGCCTTCATGGGAAAGGTGCCAAAGGTTGCCGTCTTCGGAATAGATCTTGGTTTTGGAAATGCCGGTATGCGGAATCTTGTGCGCATCCAGATAGTCGATCATGCTTTCGCGATCGTTGAATTCCCATTTGGGATCTTTCCAGGGAGCAATCACTTCGAGGGACGGATCGAGCGCAGCATAAGTCAGTTCAAAGCGAACCTGGTCGTTTCCCTTTCCGGTAGCGCCGTGAGCGACGGCGTAAGCGCCTTCCATCTGGGCGATTTTCACCTGGTATTTCGCAATCAGCGGGCGGGCAAAAGAAGTTCCGAGAAGGTAAGTGCCTTCATACTTAGCGCCAGAGCGAACCGTCGGCCAAACATAATCTTCAAGGAATTCCTTTTTCAAGTCGAGAACGTAGCACTTGGAAGCTCCCGTCGCAAGCGCTTTCTTTTCCAGAGCCTTTTCGTTCGGAAAATCATTCTGGCCAAGATCCGCAGCGAAAGCGATCACTTCGCAATCGTAATTGTCTTTGAGCCACGGAATAATTACGGAAGTGTCCAGTCCGCCGCTATAAGCGAGGACGACCTTTTTCTTGGAATTTTTAGCAGATTTTGCCATTTTTTTGTCCTTTGAAAATTGACAATCATAATATAGAACTATTTCTTTTTTTTTGCACAAAAAACGTCCCATTTTTCATGCTTGCCCGCATTTTTCATCGAATTTGAATGTAGTTTTTTAACAATGCTGCAACGTTCTTTTGAAATCACCAAACCAGCCTCTTTAAAACGGATCTTAAAATTCATCGCCGGAATGGAAGAATACAAGACAGCAAAAGACCGCCTGCTCATCGTATTCGAACCCCAATGCGAACGGGAATTTATCGAAAAGGAACTCGACGTCATCCGAAAAGAACTGCCCGAAGCAAAAATCGCCGGCATGACGACCCTTGGGCCGCTCAGCACCGAAACAGAAGTTCCCCAAAACACGGTGATTTCGATTCTTCTATTTTCCAAATCGACGCTTGCCGTTTTCGAAGCGGACAAAAGCAAACAAGATTCGTACAAAATCGGAGACTCCTTCCGGCAAAAGCTCCGAAAGCTCGAAGACGTCAAAGGAATCCTCTGCTTATCGAGTTGCACCCACAACTCCCCGGACAAAATCATCGACATCGCCCAGGTCGGGAGCGAGAACATCCCTATATTCGGGGCGCAAGCCGGCTCCCGCTTCATCACTCAAGACGAATCCAAAATCTTTTCCGAAAACGGCATTCTGGAGAACGGCATCTCTTTCGTCGCGTTCTGCGGGAAGTCCCTGGAGATCCAGACCGATTTCAATCTAGGCTGGCGTGCCCTCGGACGGGAGCACGTCATTACGGAATGCCAAAAGGGAATCGTCAGCGAAATTGACGGCAAGCCGGCTTTTGACTTGTATCAAAAATATCTACAATTCAAACCCGACGCGGACTTTTCCAAGCAGGCCATCGCTTTTCCAATTCTGGTTCCCAGCGGCTCGACTTCCATCGCCAAAGTGCCTTTGCGCCTCACCGACGACGGCAATCTGTGCTTTCCGACGGATTTTCAAAACGGCACCAAGATCTATCTCGCCTATTCCAAGCCCGAATACCTGCTTTCCGAAACTCTCGTGGCGGCGAACAATATGCTGCGTTTTCACCCCGAAGCGACCGTCCTTTTCCCCTGTATCAACCGGCGCGTCTTTTTGGGCAACGAAAGGGCGGAGAAGGAATTCGAGTTTTACCGGCATTCGGTTTCGGAACTCTGCTGGGGCTACGGCTTCGGGGAAATTCTACAGACCAACGAAGGCGGTGGCGTTTTGAATTCCTCGCTGGTCGCCGTCGGTTTTCGAGAAAGCGCGAAGTCAAAAAAACGCTTTGTTCCCATCGACGATGAAAGCATTCGCCATGCGCAGAACAATCTTTCCCTTGCCGACAGGCTGGTTTCCTTTTTGGAAGCGACTTCCGACGAACTTCGGCACACCATCAACCAGCTTGCCAACTTGGCGGAACACGACCAGCTGACGGGCCTTTTCAATCGGCACAAGCTCGACAAAATTCTTCTATACGAATTGGGCAAACGCCGTCGGGAAGACGAACTTTCCATTTTGATGTACGACATCGATTTCTTTAAAAACGTCAACGACTCTTACGGGCATAGCGAAGGCGACCGCGTTTTGGTAAAGCTTTCCAATTTGGTTGCCGAATCCATTCGCGCCTGCGACGTTCTAGGGCGATGGGGCGGCGAAGAATTTGTGTGCGTTTTGACAAATACTCCGCTGAACGGGGCGAAAATTTTGGCCGAACGCATCCGGGAAAAAGTGGAAAGCACCGATTTTTCGCCAGTTCCCAAAGTCACCATCAGCCTGGGCATTACCGCAGCCCGCATCAACGAAACGCCAGAAAGCCTCTTTATCCGTTTGGACAAAGCGCTTTACGACGCCAAAAAATCCGGACGCAACCGCACTTGCATTCGCTAATGTTCCCTAACCGCCTATGAAAATTTCGGACAAAGCCATCGGCTATATTTCTTTCGTCGCCATCGTTCTGATTATCGTCGGCGTTTCTTTGGGAATGTGGAACGCCCACAAAGGAAGCTCCACCACAGCCATCATCGACTTTGACGAACTGGGCGCGCTTTCTCCAGAAGACCCGATGACGGAGAATGGCTACGAAATCGGAAAAGTCGCTTCGGTGGAATGGCTCGGAGACCGTTCCCGAGTCACCGTGATTTTCGACAATCCTATCACCCTTCGGGAAGGCTCCTATTTTCGGAACGCTTCTTTCGCGTTAATGGGAGGACGCCGCATTGAATTGGTCAGGACTCACGAAGGGGAAATCTTGCCGCCCGACCACGTTTTTCGCGGGGAATTTGTCCCCGGAATCACCGAATCGCTGCAGTTTATTTCTGTCATCCACGAACAGGCAAAAGTTTCCCGGGATGCCATTCTAGCCATTCTCGAAGGCTCCGAATCCGACCCGGGCGTCGTTCAAAAATACAACGAAACCATGCAAAATGTGGAAAATCTATTGAATCAATTCGACAAGACCGCCTCCACCGCCGGATTCAAAATTCAAGAAATTCTCGCACAAGCGGAAGCCGCCGCCCAAACCCTTGACCAAACGGCGAACACCGCCGATTCCAGCATCGGGCAAGCCACTGTTCTGGCGAAAAACGCCATTTCTTCTACTCAAAAGGCCTTTGTAAAACTTTCTACAGAATTGGAAAAAATCGAAGCCATTACACGGGCAGCGCAAGAGAATCCCACCCTGCAAAATCTGCTGGAAACCCAAGAAACCGTCCAAAGCGTGAACGCCCTCCACCAAAAGCTGAACGAATTTATTCAATCCATCAATACCAAAGGGATTGCCCTTTATGACTCCAGCGGCAACAAAGTCAAGCTTATCCGCTGGAAAAACATCAACCTTATCGGCAAAACCGCTCGCCAAAAAGCCAAAGAAAGACAAAAAAAATCGCCAAATACCCCTTGACAAGTTTTTTTTGCATTTATATATTTGCTGCACACCAATTGCTTCATAGCTCAGTTGGTAGAGCCCCTGACTGTTAATCAGGTTGTCACTGGTTCGAGTCCAGTTGAAGCAGCTAGAAAGACTTCGAGAAATCGGAGTCTTTCTTGTTTTATGGAGGGAAAATACACCGGTTGAATGCGCTTGGAGTGTACGATCACAAGATTAGGGATTAGCGATTAGCGGCGAGTGCCCTTCGGCAGGCTCAGGGACCGCTGCTTGGTGCACCTCGGTAAGCTCGGTAACCGCTGGTTGGTGAGCCTGCCGAACCAGTCGAACTAGTCGAACCACGGTTGGTGTGCTTCGACAGGCTCAGCAACCGGTTGTCGAACCATAACTAGCGATGAGTGATTAGTGGGCAGAGGGAAGTTGGAAGAATCGGTTTCTTGCCGCTTTGCGGTCTTCTCGTCGTGACGAAGGCAGGTCATTTATTTTAGCGGGAATTTCTTTTTATAAAGGGGGAACTCTTTTTCAGACGGAGGATTTTCTTTCACAAGGTGAACTTCTTTTCAAAGTGGAATGACTCTTCATAAGGTGAATTTTCCCGCGGGTCGCGAGGTGCTCGCCTACCCATGAGCCTTGGAAGCTTCGCTTCCTTTAGGCGAATTGTCCCTTGCAGGGATACTTCAACTACGGAATCGGAGATTCCTAGTTTCAGGGATGCAAAGCCGTGGGAATCCACACCAGCGGCACGTCATTGCGAGCCGCGATAGCGACGTGGCAATCCTATCTGCGGAAAAAGGATTGCTTCTACACTTCGAGTATAACTCCACTAAGGTAACAAAGTTACCAAGTGTCGTATATCCACATAGAGGATAACTCCACTAAGTCAATAAATTGACAAGTGTCGTATAACCCCTGCGGAGTTCGCAATGACGGTCGCTTTCAAATGTGACTGATTTTCTCCTTGGCGAGCGCACAATGACGGAGCAACCCGAACCAGCATTCCGTCATTGCGAGCCGCGTAGCGACGTGGCAATCCAAGCCAGCGGCACGTCATTGCGAGCCGCGTAGCGGCGTGGCAATCTGTTTCTTTTTCGAGAATTTTTTGCAAACTTTGCACCGTAATGTAATAAAGGAGATTCCATGCAGTTCAAGGAAGCGGCGGAAAGGTGGTTTGAAAAGAAGGCGGTGCTTTGGAGCGAGAGTTCCCGGGCGAAATACGCGAATATTTTGCAAAAGCATCTGTTGCCGTATTTTGGCGAAGTGGAGCTGGTCGGTTTTGATTCGGCTCTCGTACGAAATTTTGCGGAAAGCGCACTCGGAGAGCTTGCGGATTCCACGCGGCGTTTCGTGCTGGCGACCTTGCAGCAGATTTTGAAATCGGCGCTTTCGCCGGAGGATTTTGGCGCGCTGGATTTTCCCCATGCTGGGACGCCTCGAAAGGGGGAAGCGGTTCCCCTCTCGCCTGAGGAAATTGCCGCGCTGATTCGTGCGCTGGAAAAGAACGAAAATCCAAAACTGGAGAACTCAGCCCGGAGCCTTTTGCTGATCGCTTTCACCGGGATGCGCCTGGGCGAAGCCTGCGCATTGAAATTTTCGGACTTTGACTTTGTGCGGAACACCATCAAAATTCACGGGACGCTGGAACGGCTACCGAATGAAAAGGGCGAAACGGCAAATGACGCGGACACAAAAGGCGCAGACGAAAATCTCGCCGCCGAAACGGAAATCGCCAAGTTCCCGAAAACCATCCGCAAACTCTGCCCGCCGAAAAGCGAAAGCGGCCATCGGGAAATCCCCATCCCGGAAAATCTGCTCCAATGGCTGAAAAAGACGGCGAGGGAAAATCCGCCGGACAGTTTTTTGGTGAAGCACGACCAGCGGACTTTGCAGAACCATTTCAAGAAGTTTTTGAAGGCGGCGGGAATTGAAGTGGATGCCCACATCCACACCCTGCGGCACAGCTTCGCTACCCATGCGCTGACTTCTAACAAGGACCTGAAAACGCTCTCGGTGCTTCTCGGTCACGCCAGCACCCATACGACTCTTGACCTTTACGTGCACCCGACATTTGAGAGCAAGCGGCGCGTGCAGGAAGCGTTCTGGGAGTTCGTGAAGAACCCGAAGTGGGCGCAAGATCCTGCTCCGCAAAGAAATAGTGATTATTGGAACGAAAATTTTGGAAAATCGGGAGGTTCCGGGCGCAAGCCGGCCCAACGGTGAATTTCGCAGAAGTGCGCTTCTGCGAAAGTTTCCGCCAACGATAAGCAAAATATAACTCGGATTTGTAAAGATTGCAATACAAAAGACGTGAAAATCTTTGCAGAACCGGCCCGGATTTGACTGAAATCAACTCTGGGCGTAGGAATCCTAACCCCGGCAAGCGGATTTCCCTGCCAGGACATGTTCCAACCTGTCCCCTTTTTTGCTCGGCGGCGGCTCCGAGTCGGGAAAA
>NZ_FUWU01000045.1 GCF_900167415.1 Fibrobacter intestinalis
TTCGCAAAGTGACTTTTTAAGGGCTGACTAACTATAGTCAAATTAAAAAGACGGAAAAGCACTTGCCTTTCCGCTTTCTATTCATCGCTAAAATCGCTTACTTGTTCTTTCCGAAAATCACGACGCTGTTGTGTCCGCCAAAGCCGAAACTGTTGGACATCGCGTAATCGAAAGAATGTTCCACGGAGCCGTTCGCACAGACATCCAGCTGAATTGCCGGGTCCTGTTCCTCGACGTTAATCGTACCGTGAACTTTCTGATCGAGCAGAGACTGGATGGAAATGATGCCTTCGATAGCCGACGCGGAACCGAGCATGTGCCCGATCATCGACTTGGACGAATTGATTTTGAGGTTTTTGACATCGCCCTTGTAGATTTCACAAATCGCTTTGCATTCCGCCACATCGCCCAGAGGAGTAGATGTTCCATGCGTATTGATGTAGCCGACTTGTTGCGGTTCGAGTTTCGCATCGCGGAGGGCGTTTTCAATAGCGAGCTTTACGCCTGCGCCGTCTTCTCGAGGAGCGGTAATGTGGTGCGCATCCGCCGAAAGACCAACTCCCGCGATTGTCGCCAAAATTTTAGCTCCCCGCTTTTCTGCATGGCTTCTGCTTTCCAAAACCATTACTGCGGCACCTTCGCCAATCACAAATCCGTCTCGATTTTTGTCGAACGGACGGGATGCTTTTTGCGGGTCGTCGTTGCGACGGGAAAGAGCGTGCATGTTGGCAAAGCCTGCGAGAGAAACCGGAGTCACCGCTTCTTCCGTTCCGCCAGCAACCATCACGTCGGCGCGGCCCAAACGAATCTGGTCGGCTGCGGCGATAAGCGCATGGTTCGAAGAAGCGCAAGCCGAAGTCGTGACGAAATTCGGGCCCATAAATCCCAGACGAATGGAAATTTCTCCCGTCGCCATGTTGGTAATCGACATCGGAATGAAGAAGGGGGAAACACGACGAGGTCCCTTTGTCGCTAAAGCGGCGGAACCGTCATAATAAATATCCATGCCGCCCATACCGGAAGCGACGATCACGCCAGCGCGGGACTTGTCCACTTTTTCCAAGTCCAGTCCGGAATTTTGAACCGCGTGCAGAGCCGAATAGACCGCATAACGGATATTGCGGGAATAGCGTTTCTGGTCGCGGGCACTGAAATACATGGAATCGTCAAATTCCTTGACCTCAGAAGCAAAATGCACATCGTAAGCGGTCGTGTCCATCTTTTCGATATTCGAAACTCCGGACTTGCCTGCAAGCAGATTTGCCCAAAGCGTATCCGGATCATTTCCCAAGGAGGAAACACAGCCCATTCCGGTAACAACAACTTCTTCCATTTTTGATTCCTTTTGTTAAAGGTGGAGAACCGCCTAGAAAGGGGTCCTCTTTCGTTCAGAATAATACAAATTTATAAATTTGATATTAAATGACTTTTCAAAATAAAACTGCGCCAAATTTGGTCTGGATGGATTTGGAAATGTCCGGATTGAATCCGGAACACGACGTCATTCTCGAAATAGCCACGGTCGTGACCGACGCCAACTTGAAAATTTTGGGAAAAGGTCCCGTTATCGCCATTCACCAGCCCGAAAATATTCTGAACGGCATGGATGATTGGAACACCCGGCACCATACGCAAAGCGGACTAGTAGAGCGGGTTCGACATTCCCGATACGACACGGCAGCCGCCGAAAAAGCGACTCTCGACTTCATTCGCCAATATACGGTGAAGCACGATCGGGAACACAGTGGCAACCTTCTCTGCGGCAATTCCATCACCCAGGATCGCCGATTTCTCTACAAGTATATGCCCCAGATTTCCGAATGGCTCAGCTACCGGAACATCGATGTTTCTTCCATCAAAGAGCTCGCCTTCCGATGGTTCCCCAATTTGCCTGAATTTGAAAAGCAGGAACGCCACCAGGCCCTAGACGACATTTTGGAAAGTATCGCGGAACTGGAATATTACAAAAAGACGATTTTTCATCTCGCCAAATAGCGATGCAACCCATAAAAAAAATTCCCCCCGCCCTCCGATGGTTCAACCGAGTCCTTCTGATTTTGATTGCGGTTTTGGTCGTCGTCCAATGCGCCCGCTGTTCATCCGAGGACGCCGAAAGCTCCAGCGAAAAAAACATCAAAGAAACGCAATCCCTTGTCGCCGAAGCCCTAGCTGATTCCGCAGTCGATTTGGCAGCAACGCCTTCCGCTTCTCAAACGGATTCGGCGAAATCCCAACCCGCAAAGCCCGACCTTTCGCACGTTTACGCCCAAAAGGACACCGGACTAGCCCGTCTCATGGACACTTTCCTGCGCCGGTATCATCCGGATTACGCCATTTACCTTGCCGTCGATGCTCATACTAACGAAATCATCGCCTGGGGAGAACGCAAGGACGGTGCCATTCAAAGCATTCCGGATTATCTTTCCCGCGCTTCCTTCCCGGCGGCAAGCCTCGCTAAAACCGTGACGATTGCGGCGGCTTTTGAATCCAAGCGTTATTCCATCCACACCGAAATTCCCCTGATTGGAAAAGCGCACACTCTCTACAAGCGCCAGCTCAAAATTCCCGAAAATTACCGAGGTCCCATCACGCCGCTCCACTTGGCGTTCGCCAAATCCTACAATGCTCCGATGGCTCTTGTCGGCATGAATGTCGGAGCCAAGCACCTCCGCTCCGCCGCCGAAAAACTCGGATTCAACCGGAATTTTTCTCAAGGCATTCCCGAACGCAGCAACTATTCGCCCCCTGATTCGGGCTACGGACTCGCCGAAGTCGCCAGTGGATTCACCAAAAGTACGACCCTTTCACCGCTGCAAGCCGCCGGAATCGTCCGTGCGATTCTCATGAAAAAAACGTTTGAAATTCCCTGGGAAAAAAGCGGGGCCAAAGGGTTTGCACCCACTCAACCGATTGCTCTGGGCATTGAGCGTTTTTCGGACAACACCTATTTTGGTCTTCGGCAAGCGATGGTCGCAACCGCCACCGAAGGCACCGCCCGCAAAAATATATCTACACGAAACATTTCCCGAAAATTTTTTGCCGACCTGGAAATCGGCGGCAAAACGGGAAGCCTCGACGGAACGGATCCTCAAGGACGCTACGACTGGTTCATGGGATTTGCCCAAAGCCGGAAAAATCCAGAAAAATCCGTCGTCCTCGTCGTTTTGCAAGTTCATGGCGAACGCCGAACACAAGCATCCACGCTTATCGCTTCGCTTCTCATCAACTACTGGGCAAAGGAGAAATAAATGCCTGACTTCACTTGGTGGAATTTAATTCCCACCCACTTTGACGGAATCGCCTTGCAACTGGGCAGTTTTCCGGTGCATTGGTACGGTCTCATGTATCTTTTCGCCTTCGCCACGTGCTATATGGTCATTTGGAAGACCAACCAAAAGCACGGCATCGGCATCCGAAAAGAACAGCTGGACAGCTTCGTCACCTGGGTTATCGCAGGAATTCTTATCGGCGCGCGGCTCGGCTACGTTTTCTTTTATAATCCGTCGCACTATCTGACAAGCCCTTTGGAAATCATTTCGCCGTTCCGCTATGATTCCGATTTGGGATTTACCTTTGTGGGCATTTCGGGAATGTCGTATCACGGCGGGCTTATCGGAGCCATCGTTTTTGGAATCATCGGGATGCGCAAAAACAAATTGCCGGTTTGGGAAACGCTGAATCTCGGCTTTTTGGCGGCTCCTCTTGGATACAGCTGGGGACGCTGGGGCAACTTTGTAAACGGCGAACTTTTCGGCGAAGTCACGACAAGTCCTATCGGGATGCTCTTTCCCATGGCGCACGATTTGCAACTGCGTCACCCGTCGCAACTCTACGAAATGCTTTTTGAAGGCGTCATCCTTTTTGGGATTCTCTTTTGGCTCAGCCATTACAAAACATTCAAAAAACAGATGTTACCCCTCTACCTGATGGGCTATGGCACGTTCCGTTTCTTCATCGAATTTTTCCGGCATCCGGACAATTTCCTGGGGCGCAACGACCTGATCGGCATGAGCCGCGGACAAACGCTCTGCGTGTTGATGATCGTCGCCGGCATCGTCCTTTTCATCTGGGAGCACCGTCGGGAAATTAAAATGCAGAGTTTGCAAAAATCCCAAGAGATTTCCAAGCCTGCTCCAGTAAAATGATTTTTTATCTTTCGCTTTTTCATTCCCTCATCGCCAAAGCTCATTACAGCCAAAGGAAATTTTTGTGGAAAGCATCAACCAAGTTCTGGATTCTATAGACGGCATTGTCTGGGGCATTCCCCTGATTGTCATCATTCTTTTTGTAGGGCTTCTTTTGACGGTTCGTCTGGGAGGATTGCAGGTCGTCAATCTCAAAAATGCGCTGCGTTATGCCATTCGGAATGAAAACGACGGCAAAGGCGATGTTTCCAGTTTTGAAGCACTGTGCACCGCACTGGCGGCGACCATCGGCACGGGCAACATCGTGGGCGTCGCGACGGCAATCGGCACGGGCGGCCCCGGCGCCCTTTTCTGGATGGAAGTCGCCGCCTTTCTCGGTATGGCAACCAAATATGCGGAAGGCCTGCTCGCCGTCAAATACAGAACGGTCGGCAGCGATGGTTCCATTCTCGGGGGGCCATTCTACTACATTCAATTAGGCATCAAGGAACGTTTCGGCTGGAATTTCAAATGGCTCGCCGTTCTCTTCGCCATATTCGGCGTCTGCGCTGGGCTCTTGGGAATTGGAACCATCACACAAATCAACGGCATCGCTTCGGCGGCAAACTCGGTCATTCCCTCGGGAGAATTTATCGCCATCGGCAACCACTCGGTTTCCTATACGACGGCAATCGCTGGCATTGTCATTTCCATCTGCACCGCATCCGTTATCATCGGCGGCATTCGCCGAATTGCCAAAGTCGCCTCCATCATCGTTCCCTTTATGGCGATTTTTTACATTCTCGCCTGCGTGACCGTTCTGCTTCTGAATTTTTCCCAAATTTCCGCCGCTATCGAAACCATCGTGCGGGCCGCTTTTAATCCAGCCGCCGTTACCGGCGGCGTTGTCGGATCCATCTTCATCGCCATGCAAAAAGGCATCGCCCGCGGCATTTTTAGCAACGAAGCCGGGCTCGGTTCCGCACCAATCGCTGCAGCGGCGGCAAAAACCAAAGAACCTGTTCGCCAAGGGCTCGTGTGCATGACGGGAACATTCATCGACACGATAATCATCTGCACCATGACAGGACTTGTCATCGTCATCGGCGGAACCTGGGAGCCATCGCTAGGTCTAGAAGGCGTAAACATTACCCTCGAAGCGTTTCGTAAAGGCCTGAGCTTTATTCCGATGGGAGGAGCCATTGCGCCTTACCTGCTGACCGTTTCGCTGGCATTCTTTGCTTTCACCACCATTTTAGGCTGGGCGTACTATTCCGAAAAGTGCCTGCAATTTTTGATCGGCAAGAGCCATCGGAAAAAACTTGCTTACCGTTGGCTTTATGTGGCCGCCGTCTTCATTGGTCCCTATCTCACCGTGAATGCGGTCTGGACTATCGCCGATATTTTCAACGGACTGATGGCGTTTCCAAACCTGGTCGCTTTGATTCTTTTGAGCGGCTGCGTCGCTAGAGAGACCAAACGATTCTTCGCCAAATTCGATTAGGTTTTTGCCTATTTCATTTTGAAAATCCGGCTTGAAAATTTTCAGGTCGGATTTTTTTGTAGAAAATTTTTCGCCATCTTTCGGAATAGCAAAAGGATGAACCATCATTTGTGCAAAATTGAAAATGCCAGAATATTCTCAACTCTAAACCTCTGCTATCGCGTATGACGAGTTTGCAAAGAGGCGAGTTTTTTTGAAGTGCGAATCTCATTTCTCAGGGCAAACTCATCTTTAAACTTCCTGTAGCAAAGAGAATTTTTTTCTCGCAGACGTGCGCGCTTCAAGGCTTCTTCCTGATTTTTGAACTGCATTAACGGTTTCTGCAACAGGTCCAAAAGGGAGAGCGGCGGCTTGACCTCCACGTATTCCTGGCGTCGGAAACGAACGGAACCATCCGCCCTTCTAACGGTCTTCGCGCGGTTCATGCGCATCCTTGAAAAGCGGCTGACCGGGAGCGGATTCACGACAGACACGTCCTTCTGGAATTTTCTTTAAAGTTTAATATTCAAATCGGTTGCTGCCCTTCGATGAACTCAGGACCGCTAGCCAAACCATGGTTGGTGCCCTTCGACAGGCTCAGGGACCGCTTGCCGAAGTACTTTACTCAAGTAATTTTTAGAGTAGGCTTTCATTTTATGCGTTTGAATTTTTGCTTGGCAAATGGCAATGATGGATTTATCTGTTTGCAAAAGAGGAAATCTTCTTATGGAAGAGCTTGCTGTACTAAATAGATGGGCGTCAAAGATGGACTTTCGACCAAAATATTTCGCTTGTTGCTGAGTGATGAAGCACTTTTATTTTGAGAAAAGGAAATAATTCTTCTATTTTTTATTTTGAATGTAGAACAGTTTTGATGGGTGATATTATTACATGAATAATTACTCTAGATATAATGACAGTAAACTGAGTATTCAAATTACGGAAGAGCCTGTAGTTTTGGATTTATTCGCTGGTTGTGGAGGTTTGTCATTAGGTTTTGAATCGGTTGGCTTTGAAACAATCGGTTATGAAATGGTTCCTGAAGCGGTTGATACTTATAATAAAAATCTCAAGGGACATTGCTTTTGCGATAAACTTTCTGTTGGCTATGAATATCCGAAGAACAAAAACATTGATATTGTCATTGGTGGCCCACCTTGCCAGCCGTTTAGTGTATTCGGTAATCAGTTGGGAATGAAAGATGTACGAGACGGTTTCCCCATTTTTATTGATGCCGTCGCTAGATTACGGCCAAAGGTTTTTATGTTTGAAAATGTGAGAAATCTTGCTTGTTCTCATAGAGATTATTTGGAAATGATTTTATCAGAATTGAGAAAGGTTGGCTATATTATTGAAATGCGCGTGCTGAATGCCGTCGGGTATGGTGTCCCGCAAACGAGAGAAAGACTAATTGTTGTGGGGCATCAATCTAAATTTACATATCCTGCGGAGTCCTTGGTAAAAATTACTGTTGGAGATGCGTTAAGCGATTTGATTGAAATTGTAGAAGACCCTACAAAAATATTAACACCAAGGCAGGATGAATATATTGCAACCTATGAAAAAAAATCGCATTGTAAGCGACCGCGCGATTTGCATCAGGAATTGCCGTCGAGAACGGTAACGTGCAGAAATCTTGCTGGGGCGACAAGTGACATGCTGCGGGTAAATCTGCGCGATGGAAGACGTAAACGGGTGTCTGTTCGAGAAGCTGCTCGTTTACAAAGTTTTCCTGATTGGTTTGATTTCTGCGGCAACGAGACAAAACAATACAATCAAATTGGAAACGCAGTTCCCCCTATGTTAGCGCACCACATTGCAATGTCCGTCAAGGAAACATATTACAAGAAATGCTTGCCCAATGATGAAATTGTGAAAATCAATAAAAAAGTTGAAACGGAACTTAAATTACGGAACATTTTGAACCCAGGGAAATAAAGCTTTATGATAAGCCATTTTAAAGGAAACAAAAAACCTCAACTTCAAAAGCTCTATCAGGATTTTCTAAAGATTCTTGAAGCGGTGGGTATTCCTACAAATGATTTAAGTGATCGCGCCAAAGAGAAAATGGTTGGTGCATGTTTAGCTATTGGCAATGCAAAAAAATCTCTGTCGGAATTGATTTCTCGTCAAGTTTCCGATGCTCAAAAAACGAGAGATATTATCAACTACGAAAACAAATATTTCGCTGAAAAAATATCTTTGGGTTCCTATGATGATATAAGAAGAAAAGACTTACTTGCTCCTAAAGAAGCCAATGTAGTGATGAGTTCTGCTAGTTTTGAGGATCAGGCGACCAATTCACCAAATAGAGGCTATATTTTAAATCCATTATTTGTTCATCTTGCCAAGCAATATGGCAAACCAACCTGGGAAGCTGCTTTAAAAGATTTTATGGAAAAGAATGCGCTTCTCAAAGAAAAACTAGCAAGAAAACGGGAATTGTCGAAAATTCCTGTTACATTGCCCAATGGCATTGTCCTGAAATTATCTGTCGGCGAACATAATGAATTACACAAGAAAATCATAGAAGAGTTGCTGCCGCGATTTGGCTTTGGTGCTGAAGTTCTTTATATTGGAGATACAGAAAAAAAACTGTTATATGTAGAAAACGAAAAATTAAAGAACCTTCATTTTTTCACATTGGGACATGAGGAATTACCGGATATTGTCGCCTATAGTGAAGAAAAAAACATTTTGTATATGATAGAAGCGGTACATTCATTTGGACCGATGAGTGAAATTAGAATCAATAAGATAAAACGAGCCCTTGAAGCAACTAATGCAAAAACGGAATTGGCTTTCTTTACGGCGTTCCTTGATAAAAAAACATTTAGAAAATGGTGTGAGTCTATCGCCTGGGAAACGGAAGTTTGGATTGCCGATAATCCAGATCACTTGATACATTTCAATGGTTACAAGTTTCTAGAGATTCATAAATAAAAACTTGTAAGTCCTATTAAATTGGTTTTGAAATTTTTATGACTAGATAACACCATTAAATGTCAAAGATGGACTTTCGACCAAGACATTTGAGTGATGAAGTGTTTTTATTTTGAGAAAGGCTAGAAGGGTTTGGGAAATCCCGACGTAAGGTTGTGCATTCAATCGGAATTTCCCCTTTAGATGACGGCTATTTTTCGTCTGCGCTGTTTTTGCAGCAGCATTCCCCGTCGCCGTGTTCGTGCTTTCCGCAGCATTCCCCGTCGCCGTGCTCGTGCTTCCCGCAGCACTCCCCGTCGCCGTGCTCGTGCTTTCCGCAGCATTCCCCATCGCCGTGTTTGTGTCTTCCGCAGCAGTGATGCCCTGCGTGCTGTTCGAGTTCCTGAAGTTCTTCGGCGCTCATCGGGTCGGCTTTCACCACTTCAATGGCAAAGTGCAGCGTCTTGCCGGCGAGTTCATGATTCATATCGATGATGACGTTATCGCCTTCGACCCTGGAGACCGTCAGCGGAAGAGGACCGTTTGGGGTGTTGGCGTAAAATGTCATGCCCGGTTCAATGGAATCCGCCTGGAACGCGCTCTTGGGAATCGGACGGACGAGTTCGGGATTGTGTTCGCCGTAACCTTCGGACGGAATGACGTCCACATTGAACTTTTCGCCGACTTCTTTGCCGTACATCGCTTTTTCAAGACCGACGACAATCATGCCCCGCCCTTGAATGTAGTTCAAAGGTTCTTTGCCGATGGAGGAATCGATGACGTTTCCGTTGTCGTCCGTAAGCGTATAGTGGATGGCGACTTTGGTATTTTCTGCAATGGGCATGGTTTATTCCTTGTTGAAATGGAGTCAAAAGATAAAAAGAATTTGATAAGGCCGATGGCTAGAACGATGGCGTTTTATTTTTCTTTACCGCTTTGACGGTTTCCCGCAGCTCCTTGGGCAGTGGCGAATCGACGGCGATGCGTTTTCCTTTCCATTCAAATTCCAATCGAGTGCTGTGCAAAAACAGCCGCTTGAGCCCGAATTCCTTTTTGAAATTCCGGTTGAGTGCGAAATCGCCATAGCGGGTGTCGCCCAGAAGCGGGTGTCCAATGCTGGCAAAGTGCGCGCGAATCTGGTGCATCCGTCCTGTTTCCAAGCGGACTTTGACCAGGTCGTAGCCGTTGAGGTGCTGCTGGACCGTGTAGTGGGTGATTGAACGCTTGCCGTCTTTTTCCTCGGTTTTCATTTTGGAACCGGATTTGGAATCGGTGCGTTTTAAAGAAATGTCAATGGTGCCTTCGTCTTTTTTCAAGTTGCCCTTGATAAGAGCCGTGTAGGTCTTTTGAATGGCGTGCTCGCGGAGCATCCGGGTCAGATCCCGAAGGGAGTCGCCGTAAAGTGCCGCGATGATCAGGCCGGATGTGTCGGCGTCCAAGCGGTGGGCGAGAGTCGGCTTGAAGTTCAGTTGCTGATCCTTTCCCCATTGCCACAGCATTTCGACAAGGCTTTCGCCTTTGCGCGTTCCCGTTCCCGGCTGGCTGGCGATTCCCGAAGGCTTGTCCAGAATCACAAAGTCCTCTTTTTCCAGGGCGAACACCAGATTCTCTTTGACGAATTGGCGGTCGGCAAATTCCGGTGAAGAACCCCAGCTTTTTTTCACGGGGACTTCGTTATTTTCCGAAACGCTTTTGAAATTCTCGTAGATATCGACCGTATCGCCGTCGTGAAGAATTTGCATCGCTTTGGCGCGAATGCCGTTTACCCGGACTTTCTTTTTGCGGAGAATGGCGAAAAAAGTGGAGAGCGGTTCGTTGGGGAATGCCTGCCGTAAAAAACGGTCGAGTCGCATGTTCGCAAAATTTCTGTCGATGATTCGGGTAATCATAAAAGGCAATCTAGCAATTTAAGGCTTTGGCGCGGTTGGCGAGTTTGATTCCGTCCGCAGCGCTGGTGACGATCCCGCCTGTGTATCCGGCACCTTCGCCAAGGACAAACAGGCCTTTGACGGAAATGCTTTCCAGAGTTTCCGGGTTGCGGAGAATGCGCAGCGGGGAACTGGTCCGGGTTTCGGGGGCGACGATCAGGCCTTCCCGAATAAAGCCCGGAATTTTCCGTTCGAATTGTTCAAAACCGTCAGCGAGGGAATTGCAGATGTTGGCGTCTAGGATTTCCCGAATGTCCGCCGGGACGACCCCCGTGGAAAAAGTGCTCTTCGGGAGAGCCGCGTCGATTTTCCCCTCCAGAAAAGAACGGATAGTCTGGGCGGGAGCCGTGTAATTTCTTCCGCCGAGTTCAAAGGCCGCTTTTTCAAAGCGACGCTGCATTTCGATTCCCCCGAAAAGGGTTTTGCTTTGGGGAATGGGCACGACAATGGCTCCGTTGGCGAATTTCCCGTTTCTTTGGCTGTAGCTCATGCCGTTGGTGGCAAGGGTCTCGTTTTCCGAAACGCAGGGGACAAGGACTCCGCCGGGGCACATGCAGAAGCTGTAAGCGGCAGAAGTCCCGCCGAGCGTTTTGGCTGTCAGGGCGTATTCTGCGCTGCCGGTCAAACGGGTGTCCGCTTGCGGGCCGAGTTGCCGCAAATTGATGAGCGACTGGGGATGTTCCACCCGAACTCCCAATGCAAACGCCTTGCTTTCCAACGCGACGCCGCGTTCGTGCAAAAGGGAATAGAGGTTTCGTGCGGAATGCCCCGGAGCAAGGACGAGAGCGTCGGCATCCGTCCATTTTCCGTTGAACTGGAGCCGGGAAATCTCGCCGCCCGAAATGTCGATATCTTCCAAGGCGGTGTGAAAGTGCAGCGTCCCGCCTAGGGACAAAAATTCCGCGCGCAATGCCCGCAGTAAAAGCACCAGACGGTCCGTGCCGATATGCGGTTTGGCAAATGTCAGCACGTCTTTGGAAACGCCAAATCGAACCATGTCTTCAAGAACCGCGCTCGAATAGAGATTTCGGGTCCGCGTGTTCAGTTTCCCGTCGGAATAGGCGCCTGCGCCGCCTTCGCCAAACAAAATATTGGAATGCGGATTGAATTTCCTGTCGCCGAAAAAGCGGTGGATGTCCTGAAAGCGTTCTTCGACGGGACTTCCTTGCTCGTGAAGTTCCACGGAAAATCCTTTGCGCGCAAGCGAAAGAGCGGCCCAAAGCCCGGCAGGGCCTGCGCCGACGACATGGACTTTTCGAGACAGGGGAATGGAATTTTTGAATGCGTCCGAATCTAGCGTTTCCTTTTTTTCCGTAGCGGGAACCAGCCAGTGCGTAGGCGGCAAGCGTTTCGCGATTTCAAAACGGACGTTGTAACTCCAATGCGGAGCGTTTCGCTTGCGGCTGTCCAACGCAAATCTTTCGACTTCCAGATTGAAAATTTCGTCTTCGCGGACGTGGAGCGCACGGGCGAGCGCTTGGGCGACCAGACCTTTTTGGGACAGGGGAACGGAAAGTTCCCGGAAATGATACGCATGGAGAGGCATTGCCGGGAATGTAGTAAATTACTGCTTGCAGGTGAACGATTGTGTCGCTTCGGACAGGATTCCGTTTTCGTCCTTGGCAAAAATTTTATAGACGTGGGTTCCGGGAAGCATCGGGAATCCGGCGTTGGAAACGTCTTGCTTAAAAGTCGCTTTGGCCGTCGGGATGCCATCGACAAATTCTTCGACAAGAACCTCTTTTCCATTTGTTCCGGAAAGACTGAATTGGAAGGAGCATTCGGCGTCCGAACCGAGAATGCGGATTTTCGGCGGGAAGGTGACGGCGACGGAGTCGGTCAGGGTTCCCTTGGCACTTTCCAGTTTGACAAAGGCGAATTTTTCGTTCCCGCTCACTTTCGGGTCGGTCGCGGAGAATGTGTAATGGAATGTGCCGTTGGCGGAGCGGGTGTTCAAATTTTCGGATTTGGCGTTGCCGAGCTGAACGGTCACTTTGGCCTTGGCGTCTTCGGTAAAGAATTGCCCTTGCAGATGCAGTCCGCTGGAAGTCATGGAAACGGGATTGTCCTTTTGAATGCGGATAAAGGCGTTGCCATCGTCTTTTGAAGGCTTGACGTATTCCAGGAAGGCTTCTTTGCAGAGGATTTCCGCTTCGCCGGCTTTGCACTTGGCGCGAATGCGCTTCGTTCCGTAGGCTTCCTTTTCCCATTCGACAAGGGTCTGGAAATTTCCGTTTTCCAGGGAGATGGCGATTCCGTTAATCTGAAGTTCGACTCCCGCTTTGCACTTGCCGCTGATGCGGACAGAGGTCTGGTTCGTCTTTTCGGGAAGGGAATTAAATTCGCACGGGTTCGCCTTGGACAGGGAATCGGCGGCTTTGCTCTGTCTCTTGTCCAGGTCTTGCGCCCTTTTTTCCAGCGCTTTTACGTCGATTTTGCCGTTCTGCTTTTCCTTGGAAATTTCTTTGGCGAGGTTCTTGGATCCGGAGCTTGGCGTCTTGAATTTTTTCATGCCTTCGGTTTGGTCCTGGACCAGCGTTTCCCCGCCGCTGACTTCGATTTTTGCGCCCTGGGCGTCGGTCACTTCCATCTTTCCGGATTCCAACGACACGATGATGCCGTCCGGGCCGTTTTCGACAAAGCCGTTCGTGCCGCGAATGGCCGCAGTCGCTGTGGCGGTTTTAAATTGGAATTCGCTTTTGCCGTCTTGCTTTTGCACATCGAAAAATACACGGCCGGATTGGATGTTCACGGTCTTGCCCTGGTTCTGCACGGCGGATTCAAAAAGGATGACGGTGTTTTCTTCAATCGTAATCAGGCTGCCATCTGAAAGGGCGATTCCGGCTTCGCTTTCCACCAGGGTACGGATAATGTCGTTTTCCCGGACTTTCAAGCCGACGCGGAGCGGATTCCAATTGGACTTGGCTTTTTTCTGGACGGTCACTTCACCCAGAATATAGCGGACTTTTCCGATGGTAGGGGTGGCGGCAAATGTCGGGGCGATCAAAAAGGCTACGGCAAGAATGGTACCTAGGCAAAGGGATTGGATTTTACGCGGAAAGTTTTTCAAAATGAACTCCTTTGAGCAGAAATCGACAATCGGAATATAGATTTTTTTTTATTTTTCCCACGAAAAATAGAATAAAGAGGTGATTATGGATACAGAAAATTTGGAACCGACCGTGGAATATACCGACGAAGAAACCGGCGAGCTTGTCATCAAGGAGCTTGCCAAGGAATTTTTGAGCAAGGGCGCCTGGTCCACCATGATGTTCCTCTATCAGGAAAAAAATGCCAAAACGGGCGATTTTGGCGACCCGAAGGTTTCCATCCGCCGCTATCAAAAGCAGCAGGGCGTTTTCAAACAGAGAAGCAAATTCAACATTTCGAGCAAGGAACAGGCAAAAGCGATTATCGAGATTTTGAAAAAGTGGTATGAGCTCTAGTATGAAGCAAAAACCTCGATTGCCCGATTTTCAGGTTCAATTTTTTGCCGAAAAAGAAGGCGAAGAGTTTCCGTGGAAATCCCATTTGGAACCGCTCGCCCGGAAAATTCTTTTAGAAGAAGGGCATCCGGAAAATGTGAATATCGTCATCGGTTCGGACGCCATGGTTCGGGAACTGAACGCCACATACCGCAAACTGGATAAAGTCACCGACGTGCTGAGCTTTGAATGGCACGAAGATTATCTTCTCGGCGAAATCTACATTGCCAGGGACCAGGTGAAACGCCAGGCTCCCAAGTTCGGCAATTCGTTTTATCAGGAACTGAAACGCATGATTGTCCACGGCCTTCTGCATCTTTCGGGCTATGACCACCACACGGCTGCGGAACGGGCCGTCATGCGCCGTCGGGAACGCGAAATTTTGGGATTCGATATTTACCGCATTCAAAAAGGGCAAAAATAGCCATGCAAAGTTTTTCGTGGGATAATTTGGTGCCGTTTCTGGTTCTCGCCCTTGTCTGCCTTTTTCTGTCGGCTTTGTTCTCGCTGGTTAAAATTGCTTTTTTGGCTTTGTCGGAAACGACGGATTGCGAAGAAAATGAAAAGCTGGTTCAAAAAGTGAACGGCTATGTGAAGGCTTCCGGCTTTAATGAAACCATTTCCATCGCGCGGACGCTTCTGAACGTGAGCGCAGGCGTTTTGGGCTTTGTCTGCGCCTTCGTCTGGACGCGGGGATTTTACGGCCATCCGTTGTGGGGGCTGGGCATTTATATTGTTCTTGCGGGCATTGTCGAATACATTGCCGTGTTGCTGGTGCCGAATATGTTCGGCGCTTTGAAACCGGAAACCTTTTCGTATATCCTGCTCCCGATTTACAAATATCTGCGCTTGCCGTTCGTGCTGGAAGCGAAAATTTCCAGCCAGCTGTATTTAAAAGTCCACAAGATTCTGGGCTACGATTCCAAGCTCAGTTTTTTGTCGGAAGAAAAACGGGACGCCCTGACTTCGGATGTCTCCGACGACGATGAAGACATTTTGAACGAAGATGAACGCCAGATGGTGCTGAACATCTTCGATTTTGTGGAAACGCCGGTGCGGGAAATCATGACTCCCCGCGTGGACATGGTCGCTCTGGAAGTTTCTTCGACTTTGGAAGAAACCATTCAGACCTTGAACGAGGAACGCCATTCCCGGGTTCCCGTCTATCGTGAATCGGTGGACAATATCGTCGGCGTTCTTTCGGCGCGGGATTTTTTGGAATGGTACACGGAACATGGCAAAGAAAATTTCGATTTGCAGTCCTTGCTGAATCCGGTCGTGTTTGTGCCGCAGAACAAGCAGATTGACGATCTTTTGCGTGAACTTCGGCAAAACGGAAACCAGTTGGCGATAGTCGTCGATGAATACGGGGGAGTCGCGGGGCTTGTCACGGTCGAAGACATCGTGGAAGAAATCGTCGGAGAAATCAAGGACGAAGACGATTTGGAAGATGACGCGATGATCCAGAAATTGAAGGATGGCCGTTATATTTTGAATCCGCTGCTCACCCTTTCGGATTTTGAAGATGCGACGGGAATCGAATTGACGGTCCCCGAAGAAATTCATGTGGAAACCGTTTCGGGCTTGATTCTTGCCAAGCTGGGCGCGATTCCTTCGGCGGGCGCGGAAACGATTTTGGACGGCAACAAGTTCCGTGTGCTCAAGATGGATGGAACGCGCATGACGAAAGTGATGCTCTGGCCGGCAAAATGATGGCCGACTAGGGGAAGCGGCTTCTAGCCGCTTTGCTTTTCTAAAGAGGTGAGGAAAGGTTGTTTTCGTCTGGCGGAAAATTTTCCACATAGAACTATTTTGGCCTCCTCTAAAAATCCATATTCAAAAATCGGTGGCAATTAGAATTGCTAATGGTTTGTTTTCTCATCGCGAATTCCCTTTTTCCGATTCCCCGATACCTTGATGGTGAAGCAAACTTCGGGAGCTTCCGTCTCCCCGAGCGAAGCTACTTCGTCATTGCGGAGCGTCAACTTTCACGTCATTGCTGAACGTCAACTTTCACGTCATTGCGGATCATCAACTTTCACGTCATTGCGAACGTAGTGAAGCAATCTCTAGCGCATACAAAGATTGCTTCGCCCCCTTCCTGCCTGTCGGCAGACAGGAAGGGGTTCGCAATGACGAAAGAGGCTGTTTCGCACTTTGCTATGACGAAAATGCTTTACTCGTCGGAAGGATAGAGCCACGTCGCTTTCTGCCTGTTCTGTCCGTTCGACAGGCGGGCGGCAGCCTGACGGCTGTCAGGGCAGATAGGCCTCTCCTAGCATTAACGAGTTATCAATAAAGTACGACCGTTCCGGCTTTGAATTGCCAGGTGCCTTCGTTTTTCAGCAAACCGCCCGGAGCGCATTCCGCGTAAAATCCCAGCGGCATTTTGAACTTGGCGAAAGCTTGTACGCCGATGGTCGTCACCATTTTGCGGTAGGCATAGGCTGGCATGTTCTCTTCGGGCGTATCTCCCAGAATATCCAGATCTAGATCAAAACCGTAATTTTCAAAGACATCTCCGCCGGAATTGAACGCTGTGCGTTCCCAAGTCATGTAAGCACCCAAGGCGAAATTTTCCGTAACGTCCAGCAAAAAGCCGCCGCCCAGAGAATAGAGGATGAATCCGTCGAAGCGTCCCCAGGAATCGTCCGCTTTCGGTTCGTAATCGTCGTCCTGCAAGTTGGGATAAAATCCGCCCACAAAGGAAACTCCCGCGCCGCCGTAAAAAGGCCCAACCCACTGTACAAAGCTCGGGCGAATTCCCACATCCAGCGGAATGGTGACCGGAACGGACAAAAAGAATCCGCCGCGGTTTCCCCCAAGCGAATAGTCCAAGGCGAATAATTCCGCTCGGAAATGGGCCGCTCCACCCAAGAGTCCCGTTTCATGCTGCGGAGCGCTAATCCGGTAATCGTCGTTTCCGCCAAAAGCAAATCCCGCTTCTGCGAAATGGTACTTTTTCTCGTCCGTCGAATATTTCAACACGCCCGCTTCGCCCACGAAATTTCCGGAACTGGTCATCGCGCAACCGGCGAGAACCCAAAGAGCTAAAAAAGCCCAAGCGTTGGCGATCAGGAAAAAGAAACCGCCTTTAGCGAACATTGGCCAGCTCCAGAGATGTCGATGTGTAAGTAACGAAGAGAATTTTCATTGCTATTTTCTTATGATTTCTGTAAAATAATAAATTCTTCTGCAAGCAAGCTGATATTCTCTCTCGAAACGGCGTTCCCACCGAACTCTTGCGCTCTTGACGAGAGACTTCCCGTTCACATCGTTCTTAGCTTTTTCCGTATTTTACTTGAACGAGCATTTTACCGGATGAAATGCAGGCGTCCCCAAAGTCCGGATGGAGCAAAATCAGTATATTTGAAGGCAAATCAAGCAAAAGGAGATTTGTATGGATCAGTTTGAAGCGTGGAATGGTTTTGAAGGACGTATTTGGAAAGACGAAGTGAACGTTCGCGATTTTATCCAGAAAAATTACAAGCCTTACGATGGGGATGCCGCATTCCTTGCCGCTCCGACCGAGGCGACGAACAAGCTCTGGGGTGAACTTCAAAAATTGCAAAAGGAGGAACGCGCTAAAGGCGGCGTGCTGGATATGGATACGGAAATCGTTTCTTCCATCACTTCCCATGCGCCGGGCTACATCAACGATTCCCTGAAGGATTTGGAAAAAATTGTCGGACTCCAGACGGACAAGCCCCTCAAGCGTGCGTTCATGCCTTTTGGCGGCAGCCGCATGGCCGAAGAAGCGTGCACGACTTACGGATACACGCCCTCGCCGAAACTCCACGAAATTTTTACGAAATACCACAAGACGCACAATGACGGGGTCTTTGACGCTTACACTCCCGAAATGAAGCTGGCTCGGCACAATCACATTGTGACGGGACTCCCGGACACTTACGGTCGGGGTCGCATTGTCGGCGATTACCGCCGGGTGGCTCTGTATGGAGTCGATTTTCTGATTGCCCAAAAGCAAAAGGACAAGGCGAATTGCGGCGACGGCACGATGACGGACGACGTTATCCGCTTGCGGGAAGAAATTTCCATGCAGATTAAAGCCCTCAAGGAATTGAAGGTGATGGCGGCGTCTTACGGATTCGATATTTCCCTCCCGGCAAAGACCGCGAAAGAAGCGGTGCAATGGCTTTACTTCGGCTACCTCGGGGCGATTAAAACGCAGAACGGCGCCGCGATGAGCGTTGGACGCATTTCGACTTTCCTCGACATCTATTTTGAACGCGATCTGAAAAAAGGCCTGATTTCAGAAGACGAAGCGCAGGAAATGATCGACCATCTGGTCATGAAGTTCCGCATGGTGAAGTTTGCGCGCATCCCTTCTTACAATGCGCTTTTCTCCGGCGATCCGGTGTGGGCGACTTTGGAAGTGGGTGGCACAGGAGTCGATGGCCGCCACATGGTCACGAAGAACGATTACCGATTCCTTCATACCCTCGAAAATATGGGACCTTCGCCGGAGCCGAATTTGACGGTCCTCTACACGAGCAAGCTCCCGGAAAATTTCAAAAAATACGCTGCCAAGATTTCGGTAAAGACAAGTTCTGTCCAATATGAAAACGACGATGTGATGAAGCCGGTCTGGGGCGACGACTATTCGATTTGCTGCTGCGTTTCGGCGACGCAAACCGGCAAGGAAATGCAGTTCTTTGGCGCGCGCGCCAATTTGGCGAAAGCTCTGCTTTATGCGATTAACGGAGGTGTGGACGAAAAAACGGGCGAGCAGGTGGGACCGGCTTTCAAACCGATTTCCTCCGAGTATCTCGACTACGACGAGGTGGTGAAAAAATACGACGTCATGCTGGAATGGCTCGCCGACCTTTACGTGAACACGCTGAACGTCATCCAGTATATGCACGACAAGTATTATTACGAAGCGGCGGAAATGGCTTTGATCGATACGGATGTGCGCCGGACTTTTGCGACGGGCATCGCGGGCTTTTCGCACGTGATCGATTCCTTGTCTGCCATCAAGTATGCCAAGGTGAAAACGGTCCGCAACGAAAATGGCATCGTCATCGACTATGAAACCGAAGGGGATTTCCCTAAATATGGAAACGACGACGATCGCGCCGACAGCATCGGCGTGGAATTGCTGCGCAATTTCATCGGAAAAATCAAGAAGCACCATACCTATCGGAATTCGGAACCGACCACTTCCATTTTGACCATTACATCGAATGTCGTCTATGGAAAGGCGACGGGTTCCATGCCCGATGGCCGCAAAGCGGGCGAACCGCTTTCTCCGGGAGCCAATCCGAGCTATGGTGCCGAGCAGAACGGCCTTCTCGCTTCCCTCAATTCCTTGACGAAAATCCCGTACCATTTGGCTCTGGATGGCATCAGCAACACGCAGACGATCAATCCGGGCGCCTTGGGGCATTCCGAAAGCGAGCGTGTGAATAATCTGGTGCAAGTTATGGACGGCTATTTTGAACAGGGCGCGCACCATTTGAACGTGAACGTGTTCGGGCGTGAAAAACTCATCGATGCGATGGAACATCCCGAAAAAGAAGAATACCAGAATTTCACCATTCGCGTTTCGGGCTATGCTGTCAAATTCATCGACCTGACGAAGGAACAGCAGATGGATGTGATTTCCCGTACTTGCCACGATCGGATGTAATGACCGTCGGCTTTGTTCACAAACTGGAATCCTTCGGGCTTGTGGACGGGCCTGGCGTTCGCTTTGTCGTTTTTTTGCAAGGCTGCCGAATGCGCTGCCGCTACTGCCACAATCCGGAAACCTGGAAACTTTCTGCGGGAATGCCGATGTCTCCCGAAGAGCTTTTTTCCAAGGCGATTCGCTATAAAAGCTACTGGAAAAATAACGGCGGCGTGACGGTAAGCGGCGGCGAGCCTTTGTTGCAACTGGATTTTTTGACGGAATTTTTTGAAATTTGCCGCGCGCATTCCGTGCACACGGCTTTGGACACGAGCGGAAACCCGTTTGAAAAAACGCCGGAGTATTTGGCGAAATGGGACAGGCTTTTGAATGCGACGTCGCTCGTTCTTCTCGATTTGAAAATGATGGACGCCCGCGCGCACCAGGAACTTACCGGCAAACCGAATGAAAACATTTTGCAAATGGCGGAATACCTTTCGGAAAAAGGTGTGCCGATGTGGATTCGCCGCGTGCTGGTTCCGGGAATGACTGACGCTGAAGAGGAACTTCGCAATACCTACGAGTTCATCCGGACGCTCCGAACTGTGCGGCGGGTTGAAGTGTTGCCGTATCATGCGCTGGCGATTCCCAAGTATCAGCAGTTGGGTATCCCGTATTCGTTGATGGACGCGAAAAGCCCGACCGCAGAGCAGATTCGCCGTGCCGAAGAAATTTTGCACATAAAGGATTTTTGGACGGAATAAATGGCGAAAGAGGAGGTATCATCTTTTCACAAGGCGAACTTGGTGAGCAGTTTTTAGTTCTCAGTTCTAACTTCCAACTGGTCCCTGAGCCTGTCGAAGGGCACTAGTCGCTGATCACTAACCACTAATTAAAATTTGGAAATTATATACGATCTTCCACCACATACTCTCAATTAAAAATTTTTTCAAAGTGTGAACATTCTTTTCGCAAAGAGGAACGTTTTTTTCAATACAGGAATTTCTTCTCGCAAACTGCGAGGTGCTCGCTTGCGCCCATGAGCCTTGGAAGCTCCGCTTCCCTTAGGCGAATTGTCCCTTCCAGGGATACTTCAACTACGGAATCGGAGATTCCTAGTTTCAGGGATGCCTTGTAGGCCAGCGGGCGGAAGGGATAAGGGGGCTTTCAAGTTGACGCGTTGCGTCCGCGGCGGCTCAGTAATGCCTGCAAGCAAGCTTGCTGCGCAACATTCGCCTTGCACGCTTTTGCGAAGGCTCCCTTCCAGGGACAATTCGTCTAAAAGAGTAAAACTCTTAAGACTCATGGGCAGCCCCTTTTCCCTTCACCCTATCCCCCGCCACGCTTGGCGGTGGGAAATTTTAAATTCTGGGGCGGAATGAGATATGTTACTTCGCGAAAGGGGATATAGTCTTTTTCACAAGCTGAACTCCCTTTTAAAGAGAAACGTTTTTTCATAAAGTGATTTTTCTCGCAGGTTGCGAGGTGTTTTGCATTCTGGCTAGCCGTTTCGTTTCTCCTATATTTCCAACTCCCAACTACCTCCTGATCACTAGTCGCTAACCATGGTTCGACTAGTTCGACAAGCTCACTAACCGACGGTCCCTGAGTTTATCGAAGGGCACCAACCAAGCAAATCGAGGTGGAGTTTTGTATATAAGTCCCAAAAATAAGGCTATAAATGCAACTCGGAAGAACTACTCCGAAAGGCTGGCCTTGCGAAGTATGTCACGGGCAATCATCCAAACCGCTCCGCTATGCGATCGGTCAGCGTCGGTATCGGTTTTATATAGGTGGCCATATGTTGTCCTTTTCTTGTATAAAGATACTTTTTGTGGGGTGCATTGCACAAATGGGGGCGGTAAACAATCACAATTCTAAAAAAAAATTAAGAACAGGTGTGTTTTTGTAATTTTTTTTGTATATTTACTTCCGTATGAATTTGATGGGTGATAAAAAAGTGTGCGAGATGGTCTTAAAAATGGCTCGTTTTATTCTGTTACCCCCCCCTCCGTGTAAAATTTAGTTTACGAAATGATTTTGTCAGAGGCGATTTCCGAGTTGGGAACCGCCCTTTTGGCGTTTGTATTCCGTCAAGGGTATTGCGAACGCTGAAATGAGCGGTAATAACTCTTTTTAGTTCAAATTAACAGTAGGTATTTTATGGGTCTTTTTGGATTTGGCAGAATGCTCCTAAGGTAAATGAAGGTGGCTTTATGGACGCCATCCGGTGCGACGAACCGTCGTATCTTATTTGGAAGTGGCGTCCTGCGGGGCAGGAAGCGAATACCACAAAAAAAGAGAATGCCATTCGGTAAGGTTCCACCGTTCGCGTCAAAGATGGTGAAGTCGCTGTATTTGTATATAATCAAAAAGACGGAACGCAGCAGGATTTTATCGAAGGTCTGTTTGACAAGAAAATTGAAACGGCGAACTTCCCTGTACTTGCAAGTATTGTTGGCTTGGCGTTTGGCGGGGCATCTCCTTTCCAGGCCGAAGTCTACTATATCAATCTTGCTGGCATCATCCAGATTAAGTTTGCGATTCCGTATTTTGATGTGTTTGATCCGCGGCAACCCGATTTAGGCGTCCCCGTTGCGGTTCGCGGAACGATGAGCTTTAAGATTGCGGACTATCGTGAATTTATCAAGCTGCATCGCCTTGTGAATTTTGATTTGGACGCGTTCCAAAAGCAAATTAAGGATGCTTGCGTTAAGTATGTCAAGGATACCGTTATCAATATCGTTGATAATATCCCGCTCGTTCAAATAGAAAAGAAAATAATAGCAGTGAGCGATGCCATTGAAGAACGTCTCAAGAAGCGTTTGCAGAGTGAATTCGGTGTTGTTGTTTCTTCTGTAGATATTGCTACGATTGAGGTGGATAAGACGAGTGATGCTTATGTGACCCTTAAGAGTGTTACGCAGGATATTCAGACTCAATTTACCAAAACACAGGCGAATGTGAATTTGGATACGATGAAGGCGCAGAGCGCTGTGAATATCCAGAATATGCAGGATATGCAGCGTATCAATGCCGAAAACATGGAGGAATCGCTCCGTATTCAGCGAGAAGAAGCCCAGCGTGCGCAGAAATTGCAGACTGAAGGTGCAAATTTTATGGCTCATCAGTTAAATCAGCAGACCAAGGTTGCTTTGGCTGGCACAGACGCCTTGGGACAACTCGGGGCAAATGGCGGAATGAATATGGGCGGAAACGGCGCTTTCAATCCTGGTGCAATGATGGCCAGCATGGCTGTTGGTGGTGCCGTTGGTCAGAATATGGCGGGAATGATGAATAATATGATGGGTGGAATGCAGGGTGTTCCCGGTATGACTCCCAATATGGCTCCTCCGCCCCCGCCCATGCCTCCGCAGATTCAGTTCAATGTGGTTGTCAATGGCCAGTCTTCAGGACCTTTTGATATGAATGCTTTGCAGCAGATGATTGCTGCGGGGACTTTGACCAAGGATACTCTGGTGTGGAAAGTGGGAATGCCTGCTTGGGCTGCGGCCTCATCTGTGTCGGAGCTCGCGTCTTTATTCGCACCAGCGGTTCCCCCGGTACCTCCGGTTCCGGGAAATCCCGGCGTGCCGCCTGTTCCGCCTTCATTGTAGGAGAGAAGTATGAGTGACAACAGTTTCTTTTCGATGGATCGTCTTGTAGAGTTTGGTCTTGGTATGGCCGTAGCTCAGCAGATGACGAATGCCATGAATCAGACGCTTTGCCAAATGCAGACTCCGACTGCGTCGATGCCTCAAAATGTGGTGTTGAATTCGGTAAATAACGGTGTCTACTATGTTGTCTTGGATGGAAAACAGGCGGGGCCGTTTTCTCAGAGTGAACTTTCAAGGCTCATAAATGAGAAAAAAGTTACAAAGGATACTTTTGTGTGGAAGCCGGGGATGCGAGAATGGCTGACGGCAGAGAATATTCCAGATGTTCTTAAGTTGGTTGCGTTAATGCCGCCGGAAATTCCGCAAATGGCAAAGTAGGAGATGAAAATGAAACCTAACTGGTTTATGGTTTTTCTTTCTTTGGGAATGTCCGCTCTTGCTGGATATGGCTTGTATTCCATGAATGTCGATAACGATAATGTATGGTTGATTACCATAATGGGTGGAATAACGATTTATTCTGCCCTTGTGGGTGTTTCAGGCTTTCGTTTTGAAAGGGATGGGCATTCTGTTAATATTCGGCTTATGTCATCGCTCTTTTTGGTTGCGTTTATAGTCGATAATCTTGTTTTCTCTATTGTCGGACTCTATGTAGCTCCATACATCATCTTGACAGGCCTGTTGTTATTCGTGTACGCTGGCGTTGCTTACAAGATGATAAACACAAAGGTTTAACTTAAAAAAGGAATTTATATGCCGTTTTGTCAAAATTGCGGAAATAAGTTGGAAGATCAGGCTGCGTTCTGCCCGAAGTGTGGAACGGCAACCGAATGGGCTGGCACAGCAAATAAACCTGAAGAATACGCCAAGCGTGAACAGGTGTTTGTTGGAAAGGTGAGAAAATGTCCTAATTGCGGAACAGTTTTGAATACTGATGCAGTCAGATGTCCAGATTGTGGAATGGAATTAGGAATTTCACAAATTGGAAGTGCTATTTCTGATTTTAAAAATAAAATAAGAGAATTTGATGTTAACCGAAAAAGTGATTTGCGGAATCGGTTCCTTAATGGAAGTAGCTTGATGCTTGCGGCATACAATATGGAATTTAAAAAACGAACTTTTTCTTCTGAAGAAGAGAAGAATAAGTTTATTGATGATTATATAGCGAATAATAAAGTTTTTTTGACATCTGGAGATACCGATGGTGATGGGGGACTTATAAATTATAAACCTACAGCATCGGAGCAGGAATTTGCTCAGTATTTGAAGACTGTTGCAGTTCCTCATAATAAGGGCGAAATTCTAGAATTCCTATCGCTGGCAAAATCATCTCTTGCGGGGAAGTCTGTCAATAGTTATTGGTATAAACACTGGTCTGCTTTGCTGTATAGATGTGTTGATGAGGGAAAATTGTTTTATGGCGATGAACAAGGTTTTTGTGAAAGATTAGATTCTTTTGTCAAAGATGTTGTGCCTCCACAAAAAACAATGCTAGAAAATATGCAAAATCTTAATGCGAGAATTTATAGTCCTATTTGGTGGAAGAAAGTGTTTTCTTCTGGAAAACCGAGTGGGGGTGAATCAGCAGGAGGTTCTGGCGGCCTAAAAAAGATTATGAAATGGAGTGGTATTGGGTGTGGTGGCCTTTTCGTTTTAATGATTGTGATTTCTGCCATAGCAGCTGCTTTAGGTGTTAAATAAAGATGTCTAGTTCGTGTGAAAAAATAGAACTGGATTTACATAGACAATTTGCAGAAAATCAAAACAGCCACCAAAATGTTTTTGTACAGTTGGTGGCTGCTCTAATTGGTATATTTGCTGGATTGGGCTATGTGTACTCTCATTTGGAAACAAGTGTTGTAAAACTTGCAGAAGACACCTTGTTGTTTAAACCTACGGTCATGCATATTTCTATAACAGTTGCGGGCATTTTGTTTTGCTTGATGGCTTTAGTTGTTATCGATTTCGGTTGGTCATTCCGTCGTGATATGCTGTTGAATCGTAAAATACGTGAATTGGCTTGCGAAACGGATGGACAAGCTCGGTTTGAGAAACTTTTCAAGGATTATGGGAAAAATATTGATGATATGCCTGGATTTTATGAAATTTTTTTCAAGGCTATTTTAATAATGCAAGTGGGTTTACTTATATTTGCTATATTTTTTGATTGGGGCTGTAATGTTTGTACGGCTACTCAAACATGCTGTCCCTTAATTAGTCAGCCCTTAAAAAGTCACTTTGCGAACGCAAGATAAGGACGTTCGCATTTTTTGTTCATTCCGTTCCACAGAAGGCAAAAACAGTATAGCCATTCCAACAGGGCAAAAAAGCGTCTCATGGCCCTCTTGAAGTTGAACGCTGCTGCTGCAAGCTTTGCGTTGAGCATGTCGCCAAAGATTCCCTTGTAGAAGTTGCGACCCATGCGGTGGTCGCTCTTCAAGTGACCATTGATTGGTTCGATGCCAGCCCTCTTGCAAAAAAGCTTGTGAGCCTTTTTCTTCTGGTAGTAAGT
>NZ_FUWU01000067.1 GCF_900167415.1 Fibrobacter intestinalis
GCGTGGGATTTTGGCGGTCTGTACATGAAAAAAATGCAAGGTTTTCAGTCATATTTTAGAAAACCTTGCAATATTTTCACAGGGTAGAAATCAGTTTTTCCCAATAGTTATGCAGGATAGATTAGAATTTAAGGGACGACTAATGTATATTCTACTACACGATAACATTTATAGTAATTCTCGGTGTTTTTGTCTTTTGCATGTGGTTCTTCCAGAACCAGATTGTCGGGCACATCGGCGAGAAGCACACGGCAAACAGAATCCGCGCCATCAGCAAGGGAACCGTCTTCAGGGATGTCTATGTGGAAGGGAGCCACGGCGTACAGCAAATCGACATTATCGCCGTGACCGAGAAAGGCATCCTCGTCGTAGAAAAGAAGACATACATCGGGCTGATTGTCGGCAACGCCTACGACAAGCAATGGACAGTAATCGCGGGCTGGGGCAAAAAGAAATACTCAATGAAGAATCCGCACCACCAGAATTACGGGCATATCATGGCCCTACATGAAAAGTTCCCGGCACTCAAGGACAAGTTCATCGACCTCGTGATATTCGGGAACAACGCGAAACTCGGCGACAGAATCCCCGAAGGTACCATCTGCGACAGGGATTTCAAGAAGTTCTACAGGAACCTGCCGACACGAATGAACACCCAGGAAATTGAAAGCGCCGCCCGAAACATTGCCGCCCTTAACAGCGACATGGCAAGGCTCAAGGCGATGCACAAGCAAAAAATACGAGGAATGAGGAAAGGCTTATGACCCAAAAACTCTGGAACAAATGCAAAAAGTGCGGTTGCGACAAGCCCGAAGACACCGAGAAACTCTGCGAGCAGTGCAAGGCAAAGCGGCGGCAATTCTGGAGCGACCTCAAGAAAGTCGGCGGCGTGGCCGCTGGCGCGTTGCTGGTGGTTATTGCCGGCGGGAAGATGAGGAAGAGGTAGATCTACTTCACCAAATCAAGCAGGCGTTCGTAGGAATCGACAACATCGTAGGTGACGGATTCGCTGGAAATGGCGGCAAAGTGCTTGCGGGCACACTTGATTTTGGCGGATTCAATTTCGCGAAGTTCCAAGGAGCTCATGGAACCCTTCGTTTCTGCCACGAAATACACATGCTTCACAGCGCCTTCATGAAATGCGATAGCCCAGTCGGGATTGTAATTGCCAACGGGAGTGTTGATGAAGAATCCCTTGGGCAGTTTGATATAGAGCGAAACTTCCTTGCTCGCTTCTAGCTTCTGGGCAAAGTTACGTTCGTTGGTTGAATCGTAAATCAAGTGGTCGTACAGATGCTGATGCGTTTCGCAGGCGTTTATGCCAAGGCGACCCTTCATCGTATTGTCGGTGAAAATGCTCGTCTCGTAGGTCGAAGCTAGCTTATTGTATGTAATATGCTCGATGATAACGGTCGCCTTCTGCTCGTTGATTAGGCGACTAGCCTTGATAATAAACTCTTCGGGGTTTTCCTGGAACTGGTCAAAGACGGACTTCTGGATTTTGCTCAGAATTTCGCCGACCGTTTTGCGGGTAAGCTTTGTGTCTTCTACAATTTTACCAATCAAATCGTATTTGACGCTAGAATTGGCGGTCGCAACAGCAGCCTTGGTCGCCGTAGAATTTATCGTAAACGCGGCCCCCGCTTGCAACTGAACCTTTGACTGAATCGCATTCATCGCACCTTGTGCCACCTTGAAGAAAATTTTCGTGACACGCAGTTTTTCGTTCAAGGCATCAACCGATTTCTTGACGAGTTCATCCGTCTCAAAATCCACCACATAGGCAGACTTTGCATTAATTTTTTGCCAGAGTTCCTTGAACTCCTTGGAATTGTACTTGCTATTGTTCAAGTGCAGTTCCACGTTATTCTTACGAGCATCTTCGGGCTTGACAGCATCCGGATCGTAAAGCGTATCAAGCAAATTGCATATACTTGCAGAATAGGGTGCAACCTCTTCGCAAAGGCACAAAGTTCCCGCAGCTTTGTCCGCCCGGTATGCATCCGTCAGAGCACCTTTCTTGACATAGCCACATTCCAGCAGTGCATCGTAAACAGTTTGCGCAAAGTCATCGGAGACCACCAGTTTTTCGCCAGATTCCGAAGTGAAAGACTTTCCCTTGAACAGGTCTATCGTCACCTTGACCGGACGCGTTCCAATGGTTTCCGCCATCTCGGTCTGAAGCGCTTTCGCAAAATCTTCGTAGCTTTCATTTGCGATAACAGTCAGCACGTTTACGGAATGAACATCGCCGCCAAGGACGCTTTCATCCATGCGTTCGCCTTCCTGGTTCACGCACAATCGCAGACCGCGGCCCACTTCTTGCCTCTTGCGAACTTCAGAAGCACTACTCTTGAGCGTACAAATCTGGAAAACGTTCTGGTTGTCCCAACCTTCCTTCAATGCAGAATGGCTAAATATAAAGCGAACAGGTTCCTCGCGCGAAAGCAAGCGTTCCTTGTCCTTCATGATCAAGTCGTAGGCATCGGTATCATCGGAATCTGAGGACCCGCGAGCCACCTTGCTATCCACGAAGCGCCCTGCACCCTTCTTGCTCTTGTCAATGGAGAAATATCCGGCATGGGCCTTGTGCGCATCGGTCTTGTCCAAGAAATCGAAATACTCTTGACTTTCGAACACATCTCGTTGCAACGACGCACGAACCGCATCGTATTCTTCTTCGAACATCTTCGCGTAAATGCCCATTTCGTCCGGAGCATCGTAGTCGCGGTATTTCTTCACCTCGTCGATAAAGAACAGCGAAAGCACCTTGATACCCTTGCAAAAAAGAGCTCGTTCACGTTCGAAGTGCGAAATAATTGTTTCGCGAATCTGGATGCGACGAAGCTGTTCTTCGTTGACAACACCCATGCAATCTCCGGCGTATATTTTCTTGCCGTTGGCGAAAGTGGCAGAAGATTCGTTGCCGTTCACATCGGTAACAGTGTATCCGTCCTTATATTCTTCAAGTCCGCCCGATTGCTCGTAGAGATTATAGCCTTTTGTAGCGTGGGCCTTTTTCTTGAGCAAACCACTCTTGCCCTTGCAATCAAATTCCAGCACAGCGACAGGTGGCTTGTCCGTAAACACCTGAATCCCTTCCAGGTACAAGTAACCTTCAGTTGCCGTAGAACCGCTGACCGTAATCCCCTTGACACTAATCTTCTTGACCAAACGCTTGTTGTAGGCGTCCATGGCATCCAGGCGGTAAACCATGTTGTAAACGGCATCCTTGCGGTGCGTCGCCGAATAACGTAAAGTCATGAGCGGCTGGAATTCCGTCAATCCTTCTTTAGTCTTTTTGCCTTCGACACTCTGCGGCTCGTCGATAATCAGAATCGGATTCGTACTCGCAATAACATCGATGGGGCGGCGGCTACGGAACTCATCCAGCTTCATGCGAATGCGGCGAGCGTCCTTGCCCGTGGCATTGAATGCCTGCGAATTAATAATCATCACATTGATGTGGCTATCCGAGGCGAAGTGGTCAATTTCCGTAAGGTTCTGGGAATTGTAGATAAAGAACCGGATGGACTTCCCGTACTCTTCGAGGAAGTGTTCCTGCATAATCTGGAACGACTTGTAAACACCTTCGCGAATGGCGATGCTCGGCACGACCACAATAAACTTGGTCCAGCCATAGGCGCGGTTCAGCTCGTACATCGTCTTGATGTAGGTGTAGGTCTTGCCGGTGCCCGTTTCCATTTCGATGGTCAAGTTGTAACGGCCTTCCAGCTTTTCGGATAGCGGCAAAAGATTCGCCGCCTGCACCGCATGCAAATTCGCAAGAATCTTAGAATCACTCAGTTGCGGCACCAATCGCTGGTTGCAAAACCCCATCACGCCCGTCTGGCCGCCCACATTGTCGCCAAAGAGCTTTACAGTTCCCGAGTCCATCAAATAGCTCGATTCCAGATACGGTTGCCCCGCAAAAACATCGCATACGGCCTTCGCCGCATCTGCCTGGAACTGCTGGTACTTGAACTGAATCTTCATGGTGTAAAGTTAAGAATGTTTCGCCGAAAGTTCTGTTTCTTCAAGTATCTGCACAAGAACCTTGTAATCAAGATACTGGATACCATCAACGCCCTCATGGATTTTATCGGCAAGCTTGCTCTGGTAATAAAGATCCATAGCTTCTTCAAGCGAGCACTTACGCACCTGAGCCAAATGCGCTATAATCCGTTCTTCCAGGCGTTCCTGATAAACCTTCTCTAGAACTTCCCCATCCATGAGCTATACCCCTTCGCCAGAAACAAACGTCAGCAACGAATCAATCGCTTTCTGCGAAATGAACGCAATCTGGTCGTAATGCGGATACACCTTGATTTCTCTCAAGGCGCGGTCTAAGTCCCAGATTCCCGAATGATACATATCCACCACACGAAAAACCTTGTCATTCGCGACCTTGCCTACGATAACATCGTAATCCTTGTAATCTAAAGCCCCATCGCGGCACTTGCAGACAAAATTTATCCATTCGGTCAAATCTTCTGGAAAAGTCTTTACCGACAAATCGCTCGTAAAATCCGACATCTCGTAGATGTTCAAAACAGGACTTGCACCATCATAAATTTTCGACTTTCTTTCGGCCCAACGGATGGCCTGCTCACGAACGGTAGTCACATAGAACCCCATCCCGAAATCAAGGGGCCTATAAGAATGATTGATATCAGGTTTTTGTACGACCTGTATTGAACCGTGGTAAACAATCATATAGCCACCTTGCGGACCTTCAAATATTCTTCGATATCGCTCACGACAAAATCAGTCCCTTGCGTATGCATAATTTCGTAATTGGGGACAAGGAACTTTTGGATACAACCGGAATCCCTAAGCATTTTATATACGGCGGACGGCAGCCGATTCCACTTGTTTGCGCAAGCGTGGATCATATACACGACAAATTCGAAAGAGTCCTGAATCATAAAGCCTCCGTATAATACAAAAATACTTTTTTTGTCAAAGAGAGTAATATCCACCGTTCTTGGGGGCACCCCGAAATTCGATTTTCCCTGATTTCTTGCAGGATTTTACCCCGCAAATTTACACCGCCACTCGTTTTCTTATTTACACCGCCATTTTGCAATTTTACACCGCCACTATTTTTTAGGAGGCGGAGCAAATCCTCTTGCGTAGAGACCACACAATCCGCGATAAATGATTAGGCTTGCTATGAGTATTATTGAAACGTCTTTCAATCAAACGGCAGAACAATCATATATTATCTCTTATTACTGATTTGCAAATCAACAAGTATCTAAACTAAACAAGCCTCTATTTCAGAGCACAATCTCTCTAATGAAGGAACTCTAGTTCTTACATTTACACAAATTTCATCATAATCCAACAGATTAACAATAGTTGCACACCCCTTCGTATAGGAACAACCTACTGTCGCAAAAACATCATTCAATCTATTAGCAGGTTCGTCAATCATCTCTGTATTGCCAGAACTAACATTCATTCCACAAAGCGTATTTATCGACGAAAGTGTAATATTACTATTCAACTTTTGAAAGAAGGTCCACTCAGCAATCATCCAAGATTCCATTTCCATAATGGACAAGATGAATTTTGTCGGTATAGGATTTTGAGAAACGCGATAATGCAAACTATAATCTAATTTGTGGATCTCAGATCTTCCAAACTTTGGATAAACATCGCGAATTCCATATAACTTTTGGTAACCCGCATTTATTAAAGATTGTCGTTGTTCTAGTAAATACGACTTAACGTTAGTTTCTCCACCACAATCACATATCAAAAAGAAATATTTTTCATCCTGTGAAGAAACTTCTCGAACCTCAATCGTTCTAAACGGGCATGTTGAGCCACCTCTTCGGGATTGTATTTTATAAGAAAGATCCTTTCGACCGACAAGGACTTTCAAAACATTTTCAACGAACAGAGCTTCGGTAAATCCTTCAACAAAAAAAGCATATTTATACATCAACCAAGCCTGTTTTAAAGAAATCCGTAGCAAAGAAATCAAAATTATTTAGGCCAATAAATTTAAAATCTTCAAATATTTTAGGAGAATTTCTTTTGTTAAATACGTTCACAGAACTTCCATGTCTTGATATGACTTGCCAATAATCCAAATCTGTTCCATTCATAACAAATTTGTCATTTGTTGACATGATTAATTGAATACCGATTTTTTGCGCTTTGTTGATTAGTAACTTAATCAATTTAGATGAACGTTCAAAATCAAGGCCTTCTCCAATATCATCGATTAACACGCACCCACTTTTTTGAGCTAATTCATAATAATTAAAATGTATTAAAATAGATAAAGCTCTGAACAATCCGTCGGACATCGAATTCTGATCTGTAAACGCAGCGCGATCTCGTTCCTTAATTACAAGTCCAATCAATTTAGCCTGAACAGGAGATTGTATCTGAATGGAGTTTTGTGCATTTAAATCTACAGATTCAATATCATAACCAATGTCATTAAGGTCTTGTGTTACATTATTAATGAATTCTTTTGGAAATTCTTTTTTCCCTTTTTTAAAGAACAGCATTGACTTATTTGTTTCTCGAATATCAACGAAATCATCTTCAACCTCATTTTGTTGCGTTATCGCAAATGAGCGACGTTCTGCATCTTGAGCAAATCTAAAATGACGTAGCTGAGATGCCCATAAATACAAATCATTTAGATATGGATATTGAATATCATCGCGTCTAGTTGACACAAGGACGTTGTTTGGAACCTTAAATTTTGTCATTTGGTTAAAGAAACTGTTCTTTATTTCGCCATTCCCATCTTTTTCGCGACAAATAAAATTTTCTCCATCAATACTTAAAGTTTCTTTCATTACACAAGAACGTTCAATACTTACCGCATATGTAATTTTTTGTTTTTTTTCATTTTCAAAAGTAGCTGAGAAGTCTCCATTTCTATATGGAACGCGAATATTGAGAAGTAGATTGCTTAATGCCGCGATAACATTTAAGGTACGAGTTTTTCCACATGCGTTTTTTCCAACAATCAAATTTATTGAGTTTAAATCAATATTCTCAAGCTTCCAAAACTTGGGCTGACCAGCATCTTCAGTGTAAGAGAAAGATTTTAATATCATCAGAACCTCTAATTCAATAGATAATCTAGCAAATAATTATAATAAAGAAATTTTTTGAAGAATCATTTTAGATGATAATACTAAATACTCTGTGGTTGTTGTATTGTAGCCTACCAAAAGACCAAGAACCCCCGCATTACATTTTTCATCGACCCCATAAACAAGAGACCCAGACATCCCTTGAGGGTTACCTCCAAATGTTTCCACAGTCGGAGTTTTCATTTTTACATAATAACATCCAGACCACTCAGACTCCCTAACGTTCAAAAAACCATTTGTAACAAAGCATTGTTGTGAAATTTTTTGTTTGTCATAATCAATTTTAGTTCCATCAAAATTCATCGGATTAGGGCATCCTCTGATATAAATATCAAGTAACGAATCTTCAAAAGAAATATTTGAATTTAATTCCATAAAAGAGTTTTTCAATACATATTCAAAATTTTTATAAACATCGTCTTCTTTTATTTTTAGCATTACAAAATCGTCGCAAGGGTCTTCCTTCAAATTATCATTCTTATCACCGTTTAAAGTTTTATCATACGACAAATATTTATTTGGAGGTAAATAATACATGACTTGATTATGGTTCAGCCCCATATTCTGAGCAACATGCTTTGCAGTAATCAAATACAAATCATTATTCCACTTTATAGGGGAAATAGTTCCTGCTAATTGAAATGGCCATTCAGAATCATCTAAATCCCATATTCCGCCCCTTGCAAAGTTCATTGCAGTTTCAATTTGACAAACGGAATCAAACAGTTTAAAGAACAGACTCTTTTTGAAAATTTCCCTTCTTTTTTCCTCTGTGATATCAATTTGCATATTTTACACCACCTTTACTGTGGTATTGGGGCTGATTGTTTTGAAGATTTCGGTGACGTTGATTTTGGCGGAGTCGCTTTTGAAGCTGGAGTCGCGGAAGACGGCGCGGAGGGGCTTGGCGGCTGCGATTTGGCGGATGGCGGCTTCGGGGATGTCGTTTGCGAAGCAGGCGACTAGGTCGCCGTCGTTGACGTTATAGACTTGGAGGTTTTCGATGGTTTCGGTTTTGATGGGGAGCGAAAGCGGGACGCCCCAATCGACGAGGCAGCCGAAGAGGATGTCCATGTCGGTGCGGCCGTCCTTGATGTTGCTGATTTGCTCGACGAGGTCTTGCTGGGAGATTTCGCCGGCGGAGTAATAGATGTCCTTCATGTTGGAGTCGTCGATTTTCAGGACGCGGAAGCCGCGGTCAGAGTTTAGAACTGAGAGCTTAGAACTTAGACCTTTGATGTCAAATGCTTTATCAGCGAAGAGATCATTTTGCTGATTTCTTCCAAGAGCTTCAAGCTTGATTCGATATCCGTTTTCGTTAAGTATTTTAAGCGTTCGCAAATCAACAATTGTGTTTCCAGTTCCGCTCGTGATCCCCTTGCTATTTTCAAAAACTGGACAAACTCCTTGCTCCCTCGAGACTGCCCCTCCGCTATGTTCGACGGAATCGACACCACAGCCCTGCGAATTTGATCCGACAGAGCGTATGTTTCCTCCTTCGGCAACCTCTTCACCAAGGCATAGACCAATTCCACTAGACCCATAGACTTCTTCCAAACTTCTAATTTCTGGTAATTCTCTTGCATACTTTTCGACAATTCCTTCTTTTTCTAAGTTCTGTAAACTAAGCTCTAAGATCTGATCGCCTGCGCGGCGGATGCGTTCCTTGCCGATTTCGCAGATAGTCTTGTATGTCGGCGATTTGGTTTCTTCTGGAACTTGAACCAATATAAACTTACGGTTTCCACCATCTTCTGCATTTTTCTTAAATACAGAATGAGCCGTTGTTGCTGAACCAGAGAAGAAATCAAGAATTACAGAATCCTTATCTGTCGCAATAGTCAAAATTCTGTCAAGTAAACGAGTCGGCTTCGGCGTATCAAAGGGAGCTTTTCCATCAAACAATGCTAAAATTTCTTTTTTCGCTTCGTCGGTGTGACCTGCGTCTTCAAAAGACCAAAAATTCGTCGGCAATTTTCCACCAACATCGTCTAAATAAGTTTTTCGAGCTATTCCACCCAATCCATTTTTTGTGAAGTAGAATTTAGGCCATGGACCTTTTTCCAAAACTTTCTTTGCCTTTTCTTTTGAAATTTCCAAAGACTCCGAAAGAACAATGCTCATAACATTTTTTCGAACTTCTGAAATGGATACTCCGCATACTTCTGCTCTTTTTGCTTCATCTTGGATGTCGCGAAGTTCATAATCGCACCATCCCTTCATGAATTCAAGCATTAAATCCTGTCCAAAAGTCCAACATCTTCCATTAGAGGGATACAAAAATTCACCAGTAAAAGGATGTTGTATTGCATAAACCATTCCTTGGTGAGTTACTGCACCAGGAGCATATGGGTTATCCGTTCGCCACAAAGCCCTATCATTATCAGGGTTTTTATACATAGCGTTCATCTCAGCCGTTCTCGGCAGCGCATTCGGCATCCAATCCTGTTGACGGCTATAAGACAATATATGTTCTATTTCGCGAACCAATCCCTTTGAGTCATTTCGTGTTGAATAGGTTCTTTGCCAAGCGATATCGCCAACAAAACAATCTCCGCCAAACACTTCGTCGCAAATCTTTTTCAGGTTTGCTTGTTCGTTATCGTCAATGCTGATAAACATCACGCCATCATCGGTGAGCAAGTTGCGGGCGAGCAGCAGGCGGCTGTAAATCATGGAACACCAGTCGGAATGGAAACGGCCGTTGCTGTCGGAATTCTGCACCATGCGATTTCCTTCGTCGTCCACGGCGCCGCTTTCTTCGGCATACTTGGCGCTGTCCATGCGGAAGTCGTCTTTGTAGATAAAGTCATTTCCGGTGTTGTAGGGCGGGTCGATGTATATCATCTTGACCTTGCCCAGGTAGCCTTCTTGCAGGAGTTTCAGGGCTTCGAGGTTGTCGCCTTCAATGTAGAGGTTCTCGGTGGTGTCGAAGTTCTTGGATTCTTCCACGCAGGGGCGCAGCGTCTTGCGGATGGGTTTCGCGGCTTCTACCATGGCGTCGCGCTTGCCGACCCAGGTAAATTCGTAGGACTCATCGCCTTCTGCGACGCTCTCGCCGAGCATCTGCTTGAGCGCATCGAAATTCACCGCTTTCTTCAGCTTGCCATCCTTGGTCTTGCTTTCGGTCACGCAATTCGGGAACAGCGCGGCAATCTTCTCAACGTTCATCTGCGCCATATCGGGAGTTTCAAACTTCATCTTTTCCATGGGATACCTTTGCTTTTTTCAAATTTGTTATCGTAGCGATTCCGTACAACGGCACATTCAGCATCTTTTCGTTGTCACGGAAGGGGAGCATCGATGTTTTTACCGCCAAATCGGGTGCAAACTGGTCACAGAACAACGTAAAACTGCGTGAGCGCAGGTTCTCGCCGGACTTGACTTCGACGGGAATAATCAATCCATCCTTTTGCAGAATGAAATCCACTTCGGAGGTGCTGCGTTCGTTTGTCCAATATCCGAGGTAGTCGGGGTCCAGAGTAGAGAGTTCCTGCATCACGAACTGTTCGGCCATGGCCCCCTTGAACTCTGTGAAAATTTTGTTCCCGTCAATCAGCGTTTTGGCGTCTAAACCAGCGGATGCCCCAAGCAAGCCCACATCCAACATAAAAAGCTTGAACACGTGGGTGTCCTGGTAGGCCTTCAGCGGCATACGGGGTTCCTTGACCCGGTGGGATTCCAGCACCAGCCCGCAATCGCGGAGCCATTCTATGGCAATTTCAAAATCCTTGGCGCGTGCGCCCTCGCGGATAATCCCGTACACGAATTTCTTGTTTTCTTTGCTGAGCTGGGCGGGGAGGCTGTCCCACACCATGTTCAGGCGCGGAATCTGCTCGCCAGGTGCATGCTTCGAAAAATCCGCCGCATACGAGCGGAGTATTTCGCGCTGGATTTCGCGGGCTTCGAAGTAGTCGCCGGTATCAATCCATTTCTGCACCACTTCGGGCATACCACCCACAAACAGGTAACTCCTCAACAAACCGAGCAGTTCGTCATGAAAAGGTTCCAATGCGCTCCATTGCCCGTTACGGATAGAGCCGCAAAGCATTTCTTTTTTTGCGGCGTAAAGGAATTCAAAAAACGAGAGCGGACCAAGGTCCAAGAAAGATACCTTGCCCACCGGAAACGAAAGGCCGGAGTGCAGTGCAATGCCAAGCAGCGAACCAGCCGCGACTACGGCGTATTGGGGGGCGTCTTCGCAAAAATACTTGAGCGAGGTCAGGCCACCTTCTGCCGCCTGAATTTCATCGAAGATAATCAGGGTGTTTTCGGGGTCTATCTTTTTCCCGTAATTGAGCTCAATCGTGGAAACAATCCTCTTGATGTCAAAATTTTCAGAGAACAGGTCACGGAGGCGGCGCTCGTTTTCGAAGTTGATATAGACGGTCTCGGCAAAGGAGGTCTTGCCGAATTCCTTCAAAAGCCAGGTCTTTCCAGTCTGTCGAGCTCCACGGACTATCAGCGGCTTGCGGTCCTTACGCACCTTCCACTGAGCCAGCTGTTGCATCGCAAATCGTTCCATAATGCCTCTTTTGTGCCGTTTTACAGTAAATATATATAAAAAAGGCATCAAACAACAAAAATATCTTGATAAAAGTGTAGTTTAAATATATTTTTATCAAGATATTCAGACTTCGCGAAGAAAATTGGCGATTTTAGCGAAATTTAGCCGTTTTTAGGCAGAAATTGCTCCGTATATTGAAATATCTATAATTTTAGCTGGATTTTATGTTGAAAAATCTATAATTTTTCGAAAATGAATATGTAGACCGGAACCGTTTGCGTTGGAAGGGTGTAGACTTCTTTGATGCTTTTTAGTCTTTCGAGTCTTTTTTTATTTCGATTTCATTCAAAATAGTTGCCAAATTTGCGGTATCTGCAGTTGAGGATTCCTCAATTGCGTCATCCTAGCAAATTTTACCAATTACCGAACATGCTTCTTCGTAAGCATCGGCATAGTAGGAATTGCGTTTCATTTCTTCTGAACTAGAGAAAAACTCTCTTATCCGCCATTTGGGCGATTGCTCAAAATATAATTCCAAAAACTCTTCAAGTACAGCAGGTGTCATCCGTTCGCCAAGAACTTCTTCTTCTTTATCCTGGAGGCTTATCTTATCTTTGGTAGATGAAAGAAACACTACAGGAACACCGCCTTCTTCAACAATCCCTTTTAAATTTTTTCGGCCGTAGAAATGCCATTTCATTTCACGACTTTCTCTAGAAGCTCCTATCAAACCTAGAGCCAGCTCTGGAGAAACTGCGATTCGATCGCGATTAGCAAGTGCAGCGACTCGAAAACCCAAATCTATATCTGGACCAATAAAATCTATACAGTCATTGTTTATAGCAGGCTTACGCAAGATAAAATTTCTTATTGGAAATCCCGCAGTCCACACAGCTCCCTTTACAGGATACTTATTTTCAGGGAAATTATTCTTTTCTATTGCATCCCTAAATCTTTTTACATGATTTAAGGCTTCATCCCAATTAGAAATTCTTGCATAGAAAAGGATTTCATCTCCATTATATTTCCATAGTTCTACACCATCTTTTGCAAAGGCTTCTTCGAAAGATGAGTAAAATTCTACAACATTTGAAACCCACGAACTTATACACAAGCCGTTTCTGCCATCTTGTCTTTGCGCAAACTGTTTCTTTTGGGTACTGCCAATAAGGTCCGCACTGAAGAAAATATACACCTGTGGCTCTTTAAGATTATATTCAGGCATAAATTAGAGCAATCCCAAAGAAGAAAGACGCACACTGGCCGCAGTAAATGACACATGATACATCTGCGCCATTCTAGATATTTTGCCATCTTGATCGAGATCATTAGACAACGAATTAAAATCTTCTCTAAACATACTTTCTGGCATCAAAAGTTCAGCAGCAAAATAATTTGCTTCCTGTTCAGCCATACTAGTTCCTAAACGAAATGCCTGCAAAGGCTTGTCGCCCTGTCGAGAATGCAAAAAATAATGACCTAATTCATGAGCAAGGGTAAATCTCTGTCGTTCGGTCGTTGCTAATGGGTGCAATTTGATGGTAAAATCAAGTTTTCCACGAACATCAATTGTATCACCAAAAAAGACATCTTTATCTTCAGAGACTTTTCCACCAAAAATTTCAACAATGCCTTTGAAATCAACAGTTTCTTTAGGATTAAAACCAGACACCTCGCGAACTTTATTCGCGACGCTTCGAATTACGGCTTTACCCCATCCACATTCTTTAATATCTGGCATGGAAACTCCTTGATGGTTATATAAATAGTCAGCCCTTAAAAAGTCACTTTGCGAACGCAAGATAAGGACGTTCGCATTTTTTGTTCATTCCGTTCCACAGAAGGCAAAAACAGTATAGCCATTCCAACAGGGCAAAAAAGCGCCTCATGGCCCTCTTGAAGTTGAACGCCGCCGCAGCAAGCTTTGCATTGAGCATGTCGCCAAAGATTCCCTTGTAGAAATTTCTGCCCATACGGTGGTCGCTTTTCAGGTGGCCGTTGATAGGCTCGATGCCAGCCCTCTTGCAAAAAAGCTTGTGAGCCTTTTTCTTCTGGTAGTAAGTCGCGTTTTTCTTCGGGA
>NZ_FUWU01000002.1:0-124322 GCF_900167415.1 Fibrobacter intestinalis
CCTCGCAGTCTGCGAGAAGAAATTTTCCTTGTGAAAAAGAAATTCCTGTATTGAAAAAAAAGAGTTCCACTTTGCGAAAAAGATGTTCACACTTTGAAAAAATTTTTAATTGAGAGTATTTGGTGGAAGATCGTATATAATTCCCATTATTTTTTTATCAAAATGAATATCATGTGTCGCATGAAACAATGATGGAGAAAAACAATATGTTGAATATGTACAATGTATTAAATCCTTTATCAAGAACTTTTTTTGCTTGCGCGGCGTGTTTTGCCGTGTTTGGTTGCGGAGGAGATTCTAGTAGTAGCTCCGCGACCTCGCCTCAAGAAGACGTTTGCTCCGTTTCCAAGACGGCAAATTCGGTCACGGTTAAAACATTTGTCAATGGAGCCTCTTCCACAACGATTTATATGTTTGACGCCAATGGCAATATGGTATCCATCACGACTGTTAATGATTTTTCTGCTATGAACGATGATGTGACTGCGAAGGCGGTCTGCGACGCCAACGGTTCCGTGGAAGGTTTTGAAGCGAGCTATGAAGGTGGGGAATGCACGGTGGTCCAAACGATTGGTCTGGCCGGTTCTTTGGAAAGCATTTATGAGGCGCAGAATGCCATTTGTGATGCGGAGAACGAGGGAGTCAAATTGTCCAGCAGTTCCGTTGGCGATTCCCCTATAGAAAGCAGCAGCTCTTCTTTGCCGACGGATGTTGCCAAGCTTTCTGATTTGAAGGAGATTGATTGCGATAATAATATTCTTGGGTATCGGATTTTTGTTACAACTGAAAATTTGGACTATATTTGTGCATCCTATAAAGCTACGAGCGGGACTTATACCACTTGGTATCCGGTAATTGACGATATTAAAAATGCTCCAAAATGTACCGAAGAATTGATATTATCTGGGGAAAAGTCGTCTTATTATGCGGAAAAAGATAATTCAATTTATGGTTGCGTGTTGGATATTAAGGATCCGTATGATTTTAGCAGTGCAGAATATGTTTGGAAAATCAGCGGTGTTGCAGAAACCGACAATGGCAAAGTTTCTTCGTCCTCTGTAAATTCTGGTGCCGGAGTTTCTTCGAGTTCCTCTATAAATTCTGAATCAGGCATCTCTTCTTCTGCAAATTCTGGAATTGTCGTTTCTTCAAGTTCTTCTCTTGCCTCCTCTTCGGCTTCCACGGAAAAGGTGGTGACTTTTAAAGATGGCATTATTTGGGAACCTTCTTATGCATCTCGGGTTCGGACGTTTTTCAATACGGTAGATGAATACAATTTCTTGGATAGCAATAAAGTGACCGGAGATAGTTCCGGTTGGTGGTTCAAGTATTTGGATTCCGGGGATGGCGGCGCATCTACCGCAATCGGCGTTTTCTCTTCCTCCAATTTGGATTTGTCCATTACGCTGAAATATACCGGCTGGCATCTCGAATATGATGGAGAGTATTATTATAACGCTCCGGATCCGTATCCTTACGCTGGTTTTGGATTTAATTGGTCGCCCGATGGAGAAGGTGCGAGCGTGGATCTTTCGGACTGGACCGGGATTTGTATTACTTATCAATCCAGCAAGTCTTTTGAAATAGCCTTCCCTGCGATTGGTGACGGAGATTTTGCGTACTATTATCCCGCTGTTTCTAGTTCTACTCCTAAGACCATCGATATTCCTTTCTCTAGCTTAACCCGTTCCAAGTATGCGACAACATCTTTGACTAGATCTAGCGCATTAACGAAAGTTACGGCGATGCACATCAAGTACACGAATGACGAAACAAAAGTGAACTGCAGTTATCAATATTATACACCGAGCGAATGCGGTTCGATTTATAATTCCTATTCCAATTCCATCCAGATTTATCGGATTGGAAAGTATGGTACTTGCAAAGATTCTGGAACGATTCTTTAAAGACTCCTAAAAATCAAGAATGCTATCCGGACCTATTCGGTTCGGATTTTCTTTTTGCTTTTTTCTTGAGCGAACATTTACAGCTTCAAAGAATTTTGCTAAATTGTTTCTGCTTTTTTGGCATGTTCGTCTAGTGGTCCAGGACGCTGGCCTCTCACGCCGGTAACAAGGGTTCGAGTCCCTTACATGCTATTTTGATTTAGAAAATCCTGTTTCCCGACAGGATTTTTTTGCAGGCTAGTTTTGAGGGAATGCGTCGCTTGAATTGGACATTTGTAATGTTATCTTTATCACATCACAAAACATTTTGGGGTTTTGCTCGGGCGCAATATAAACTATATATGAGGCACTAACTTTAACAAGGAATCATTATGTCTTTAATGAAAAGATCTATCGCTGAAGCGATTGGCACTCTTTGGCTTGTTCTTGGCGGTTGCGGTGCGGCCGTTCTTGCTTGTGGCGTTCCGAATACGGGAATCGGCTATGTCGGCGTTTCGCTGGCGTTTGGTCTTACCGTTCTCACGATGGCATTTGCCATTGGACACATCTCCGGTTGCCACTTGAATCCGGCGGTGACTCTCGGACTTGTTGCTGGCGGACGTTTCCCCGGTAAAGAGGCTCCGGCTTATATTGTGGCGCAGGTCATCGGTGGCATTGTCGCTGCGGCGATTCTTTTCGGCATTGCCTGTCCGGATGTGAGCGCGGGCATTGGAGCGTTTGCGACAAACGGCTGGTCCGACGCTTTGAACGCTCAAGGTCTGAATGCCTTTGGCGGAAAGGCTTTTGGAATGGGAACGGCTTTTGCGACGGAAGTCGTTATGACGGCGATTTTCCTGTTTGTCATCATGGGTGCGACCGACAGTCGCGCGCCGGCAGGATTCGCCCCGATTGCTATCGGGCTTTGCTTGACGTTGATTCACCTTATTAGCATCCCGGTGACGAACACTTCTGTGAACCCGGCTCGTTCGACGGCGGTTGCGGTTTTTGTTGGCGGCGTTGCCATCAAGCAGCTTTGGCTCTTCTGGGTTGCTCCGATTCTCGGCGGCGTTCTCGGTGGTCTGATTTATAAGTTCCTCAATTGCAACAAGTGTTGCTGCAAAGAAGGTGCTTGCTGCAAAAAAGAAGCGTAGTTTTTTTGACTTTTCAGAAACAAAACGTCGGCAATTGTCGGCGTTTTTTAGTTGAAAGAAAATGAATTTGCAGAACAGGATCTTCTATTTCGGAGCTTTTTAAGCAAAAAAAGACCGGATAAACCGGTCTTTTATGGAGCTAAGGGATGGTGCGCTATTCGCGCCTCCCTTCGGGACGCAACACTTTGCGTTGCGCTCGTCACGCGTTCCCCTAGGTCGCGCGTTCCGTCGAACTCCAAAATCCCATGTCAGGAGTTCTCATCTCCTTGAAAAGCAAAAAAAGACCGGATAAAACCGGTCTTTTATGGAGCTAAGGGATGGTGCGCTATCCGCGCCTCCCTTCGGGACGCAACACTTTGCGTTGCGCTCGTCACGCGCTTCCCTAGGTCGCGCGTTCCGTCGAACTCCAAAATCCCATGTCAGGAGTTCTCATCTCCTTGAGATGTAAAAAAAAAAGACCGGATAAACCGGTCTTTTATGGAGCTAATGCGATGGTGCGCTCTTCGCGCCTCCCTTCGGGACGCAACACTTTGCGTTGCGCTCGTCACGCGCTTCCCTAGGTCGCGCGTTCCGTCGAACTCCAAAATCCCATGTCAGGAGTTCTCATCTCCTTGAAATGTAAAAAAAAAGACCGGATAAACCGGTCTTTTATGGAGCTAAGGAGATTCGAACTCCTGACCCCAACGCTGCCAGCGTTGTGCTCTACCAAACTGAGCTATAACCCCGTTCAAGTGTCCCAAATTGAGAAAAAAAAACTCCCCCTGTCAAGGGGGAAGTCGATTATTTTTTGAAAATGTGATTAGGGAGCGGTTTCAATCGTCACTTTTTCAATAATCACGTCTTCGTAGGGGCGGTCGTTTCTGTCGGTGCGCGCTTCGGCGATCTTGTCCAGAACGTCGAAACCTTCAAAAAGCTGTCCGAATACGGAATAGCCTTCTGCGGGGCCGCCGTTTGCCGGGTGATCCAAAAAATGGGTTCCTTCTGCCGGGTGGACGATAAAGAACTGGCTACCGATGGAATGGGGCATCATCGTTTTGGCCCAGCTCAATGCGCCGCGGACGTGGGAAAGTCTGGAATCGTATTTGTCGCCGATGGTTGATCCTGGACCTTTGGCCGCATGGCCGCCTGTGCCGTTCTTGCGGTTGAAATCACCGCCTTGAATCATAAATCCTTTGATGATGCGATGGAACGGTGCTCCGTCGTATTTGCCCTGCTTGGCGAGTTCCACAAAGTTGGTGGCGCTTTCGCCGACGATTTCCGGGAACAGCCGTGCGCGCATTTCTCCCTGGTTTGTCTGGATGATGGCGATGGTTTCGCCGCTTTGTGGCAGGTCTAGCTGATTGAACATATTTGGAATCTCCAATTGAGTTTTGTCTTGGGATAAAAACTACATTTTCTTTTTGGAAAGAACATCAAAAAGGAGACCGTAGTGAAAGATACTTGCAAACGGATCCGCCAGCTCCTGGATGCCCAGTCGATGGAAACGGCTTTGGACCGAATGGCTTCGTCCGTTTCGGAAATGATTCCCGCTAAAGACAATGTCCTGGTTCTTGGTATGGCGAGTCGAGGAATTCCCTTGGCAAAAAAATTGGCAAAGCGCCTTTCGGAGCGTTATAAAGTGGAAATTCCCTGCGGCAGTTTGGACGCCACCTTTTATCGGGATGATTTTCATTATCGCAAGCCGCTGGCTGTTACGGAAATGCGCATTACGGAGATGCCGTCATCCGTAGAGGGCAAAACGGTGATTCTGGTCGATGATGTCCTTTATACAGGACGCTCGGCTCGGGCTGCCATTCAGGCGATTCTCGATATGGGACGTCCGGCATCCATCCGTTTTTGCGTGCTTGTCGATCGCGGGCATAGGGAGTTGCCGATTGCAGCCGACGTCATCGGAGTTTCGGTGAAAACTCTGGCGAATGAAGAAGTTCGGGTTTGTGTCGAACCGCTGGATTCGGAAACGGCGGTGTACTTAGTTCAAGTGGAGAATGTATGACCTCTTCTCTTTCTATCCGTCATCTTTTAGGGCTTCAAGGCGTCAGCGAAAAAGACATTCGCGCGATTTTGGATACCGCCGTCGAATTTCGGCAACTGCTGGAACGTCCGGTAAAAAAAGTGCCCTCTCTTCGGGGCGTGACCATCGTGAATCTGTTTTTTGAAAACAGTACTCGGACGCGGACAAGCTTTGAACTGGCGGAAAAACGCCTTTCTGCGGACATCGTGAATTTTTCGAGTTCCAATTCCAGCGTCAAAAAAGGCGAGACGTTGCTGGACACCCTCAAAAATATCGAATCCATGAAAATCGATGTCGTTGTCGTTCGGCACAAGGGTACGGGAGTTCCCAAATTTTTGGCGGATCACACGAAAGCGATTGTGCTGAATGCTGGCGATGGCGCTCATGAACACCCGACTCAGGCTCTTCTGGATATGTTTACGGTGGAGCAGAAGTTGGGAACGCTCAAGGGAAAACGCATTGCGATCGTTGGCGATATTCGTCACAGCCGCGTTGCCCGGTCGGATTCCTGGGGCATGACGACGTTGGGAGCTTCGGTCACTCTTTGCGGACCCAGCACTCTTCTTCCTCGGTATCGGGCGGATTTCCCGCAAGTGAATTGGGAAACCGATGTAAAAAAAGCCGTTGCCGGAGCCGACGCCATTATCGCTTTGCGTTTGCAAAAGGAACGGATGGAAGATTCCCTTCTTCCCAGTATGCGGGAATATCGCAATTATTTCGGCGTTACAGAAGAAGTTTTGGAACAAGCGAAATCCTCTGCGCTTATCATGCATCCCGGACCTATCAATCGGGGGGTGGAATTGGATTCCGAAGTTGCGGATGGAGAGCACTCTGTAATTTTGGAACAGGTGACAAACGGCGTTGCCGTTCGGATGTCGGCACTTTATCTCCTGTCGGGAGGCCATGCTAATGAATAATGTGATTTTGAAAAACGTGCGTCCCTTTGTGGACGGAGCCTTTGCCGATGTTACAACGGTTTGCTTGGTGAATGGCGTGTGGGCGGATTCCGCTCCCGAAGGCACTCCCGAAATCGAAGGCAACGGCGCGCTTCTGCTTCCGGCGTTATTCGCTCTGGGATTGGATTTTCAGGAACCTGCCCGTGATGATATTTACACTTATCGGGACGGTTTTCGGGCGATGCGCCGCGGCGGTTTTTATGGTGGGCTTTACGAAAGCGCGGCGAATCCGATTGACGGAATCCAGCGTCTGGTCGCCGAAAAAGCGGCTCTGGACGGCTCCGGATTTGACATGCGCATCCTCGGTGCGATAAGCCAGGGATATGAAGCGAAAGCCCTTGCCGAAATGCGGGAACTTGCCGATGGTGGCGTTGTGGGATTTGGCGATGGCAACAGGGCTTTTGGAACGATGCGTTTCTTGCGCCTTTGCTTGGAATACGGCGCGATGACGGGAAAACGCTTTTTCTTTTTGCCTTACGACTATTCGCTTGCGCACGGCGGTTTTGTGAATGAAGGCAATTTCTCGGATATGATCGGGATGAAAGGCGTTCCCGAGCAGGCGGAGACCATTCCGCTGTTTTCCCTCTTGGAAATGTCCCGCTGGCTGGGCGTTCCGTTGCATATTAAACAGGTGACGTCCCGTTCTGCGCTCGATTTGATTCGGCGCTATCGAGATTTGGGTGTGGACGTTACTTGCGATGTGAATCTTCTGCATCTTCTGTTTTGCGACGAGGATTTGCTTTCGCTCCAGACGAGTTTGAACCTGCATCCGCCGGTGCGTTCGTCCGCTGACCGAGACGCCTTATGGAGTGGGCTTGCCGACGGTTCCATCTCGGCCATCAGCATCAATCACTTTCCTGTACACAGGGAAGACAAGGAAGTCAATTTTGAAGCGGCGATTCCCGGAGCGGTTTCTTTGGAAGTGGCTCTCCCCGCTATTTGGAAGCTCTTGTCGGAGCGCGTGGGCAAAGCTCGTGCCGTAGAGCTGCTTTCGCAAAAGCCCGCAGAAATCGCTTGTGCATCCAAAGTGGAACTTGCTCCGGGAAAGCGGGCTGACGCGGTTTTGTTCGATCCGTCGGGCGAAACGGAAGTTTCTTCGAAAACTTTTGCGGGTGGCGTAGAAAATTCTCCGTTCCTCGGGCAAAAACTTTCGGGAAAAATTATCGGTTCCTATATTGCGGGTCTCTGGGGGTAGGCTTTGCCGTTTGTCCCGATGGAAATTCTCGGATGGATTTTTCTGGTGGCGACCTTGTTTTTAATCTTGGTCGTTCTGGTAGAAATCAGCCGCAGCAATCACCGCCGGGAAGTTGGCAAAATGTTTGCCACCGAAGCTTTTGAAAAAAAATCCGACTTGTTGGGTTTGAATAGCGAAGAGCGGATGATGCTGGAACGTCTGGTTCGGCAATCCGATTTTTCGAACAAGGACGCCGTTCTCAATTCGCCCATTCTTTTTGAAGAGGCCGTCGATTTCGTATATAAATTAAACCGAGGGGCGGAAAACATCTCGCCTGGCGATAGAGACTTGATTTCGAAGCTGCGTTCCAAGTTGGGACATTTGGATTCTGCGGGAAAGTATTCCTACACTTCGACGCGGCAATTTGCCGTAGGTAAAGATGTTTCTCTGGTTCTGTTGGAAAACGGCCGGGAGCATTCTGTGCATACGCAAATCAATTGTTTGAATGAAGTCTATTGGGGCGTTCGCGCAGCCGATGTCTCTTCGGAAATTCCCGTGGGCAAAAAAATTGTCGTTCGGCTGAATATTCCTGGAGAGGCGGTTTACCAGACCAAAGTGCGGGTGCTCGGCGTAAATCGAGATTCACTTCTTTTGGAGCATTCCATCTATTTGCACAAAGAGCAGCTCCGTCGCTGGATTCGACAGTCGGTTTTTTTCCCAGTTCACGTGGAATATGACGGGGCGACGCAGGAGGGCTTTTTAGTCGATCTTTCGGCGGGCGGTATTCTTTTGTCACTTCCCGTAGCCATTCCGGAAAAGGCCCTGGTGCGTATCCGTTTTGCTTTGCCGGGTTTTGGGGAAGAGAATCTTCAAATCCGGATATTGCGTCAGCTTCATAACGGGATTCCCAACGAAAAAAACGGACGCGTGGACCATAGTGCTTCGTTTATCGGTGAATTTGGAGAAACGCAGGAACGGGTTTTGCAGTATATTTTTAAGGTCAGAAGAACTCAAAATCGGGGTTGATTTTTAACCGCCTCTAAAAATTCATTTTCAAAAAATCGTTCCTGGCTCCCTTCGATTAGTTCGGCAAGCTCACTAACCAAAACTCAAGGATCGCCCTTCGGCTGGCTCAGGGACCGGTTGCTGAACTATGGTTGGTGTGCTTCGACTGGCTCAGCAACCGCTTGTCGATCCATTTCACCAAAGTCACTTTTAGAGGTGGCCTTTTGAAAAAGATGCCTCTAAGTCGTTGTTTTTTCAAGCAGTTATGAAAATTTCTATTGACATTCTAGATTTGGAAAAGTAGAATTGTATAGACCCCATTTTTGGGTAGAGGTTTTACTTTGGCATTAGATCTTATCGCTAAAATCCGTGGCGAACGTCAAACGATAGGCGTTGACATCGGCCACTACAGTATCAAAACCGTCTGTGTTCATCACAAGCGCAAGAATTATTGCGTCTTGGCGATGGACATGGAACCGACGCCGGAAGGCGCTTTTGTGGATAATGAAATTCAGGATGAAGCGAAAATTCGGGAAGCGTTAATTCGTTTGATGACTCGGAACTTCCCGGAAATGTCCAAAGACGATTTGGTCGCTTCCATTGGTTGGACCGCTGGGGTTCTTGCGGACAAGAGTGTTGCGAAAGTGCCCAAGAATGGAAACGAAGATGCGATTGTCGTGCAAACTGCCCAGGCCAAACCGCCTTTTGATGATCAGGACATCATGCTGGATTATCAGGTGATGGAACGGGGGGAGAAAGGGGAAATCAAATCGCTGGTCGTTGCGGCGAAGAATAAAATTCTGGCGGATTATTCCAAGCTGTTTTCGTCGGCTGGCTATAAGTTGACGGCTATCGACGTGGATGTTTTTTGCATTGCGAATGCCTATGTAGCGACGACTCCAGAAGATCGTCTGGCAGAAACAGTCGCCTTGCTGGATATCGGCGAGAAAAAATCCACGTTGACATTTCTCCACAAAGGGGAATTCCACTCTGTCCGAACCTTGACCGCCGGATCGGTAAATTCAGTCGTCGCAACGCTTTCCCGTCATTTGGGAATCGATGCTGCAACGTGCCATGAAATGTTCGAAAAGAACGATTTAACAATGGTCAAAGACCGCTCTGTCGCAGAAGTGGAATCCGCGCTCCAGTTAGCGTTTGAAGAATTGGTCAATTCTGTAGAGTTTGGAATCCGCTATTTTTCCAGCAGCGAATCGGGTGAAAAGCCTGTCCGGCTTTTGCTGTGCGGCGGCGGAGCCAATTTACCCGGCATTTGCGAGTTCTTGAAACAAAAATTGTCTTTGGACTGCTGCATATTGAATCCGTTCATGAATATGGAATTTGATCCGGCCGCTGTGGGGGAATCGGGATTGTCTGTCGCTTTGGCCAGTATCTATACTCCCGCGTTGGGACTTGCATTGAGGAAGTTTTAATGGCTGCCAAGGGAAAACAGAAACGGCTTTGCGTAGAAATTAACCTTCTGCCGGTTGAAGACCGGAAAATGAAGGTGGATCTTTCGTGGATAGTTGATAGGCGTGTCGTATGGCCGACAATAGCGTTGTTGGTGGCGCTGGTCAGCGTGTTTATGTTCCAGACGTATATTGCGGAAACGACGCAATCTTTGCAGAGCCAATTGGACTCTACCCGCGCGGAAGTGGAAAAGCAACGTCCGATTTTGGATAAGATCACCGCTCTGGATTCTAAACTTCAAGTGATTGCGCAAAAAAACAATGGATTGAAATCCATTCAGGTCAGCAAAAAACGCTGGGTGATTTTGTTTGAAAACATTTCTTCCATGATGCCGCCCAATATGTGGCTGGTTTCGCTGAATCAGATTTCCCCGCTGGATATGGAACTTCGGGGAATGACGTATGACTTTTCGGAAGTCGCGGAATATATGGTGAAATTGGAAAAGCAAGTGAGCATCAATTCCGTAACTCTTGTCGATATTGCGACAACGAAAATCGATGGAGAAGAAGCCTATAGCTTTGTCATCAAAGCCGAAATTAAGGCCGACCTCGGTTTAGAGGGAGGGGCAAAATAATGCAATCCATCAATTGGAAAGACAAAAAGACAATATATGCGGTGGTCGTTGCGCTGATGATTCTTGCCTGCGGTTATTTTGTTTACACTTATATGTGGGAACCGTTTACCCTGGAACAGCAGCGTCTGGAAGGCGAACTCAAAAAGGCGGAAGCGGAACTTTCAAAAATCAATGTGCAGCGCGGACGTGTTGCCAAATTGGAAGCCGATTTGGTGGCCGCAGAAAATGAATTTGTCCGATTAAAGGAAATGTTCCCGGAAGATGAAAAAGTACCACTGCGCTTGCAGGACCTCTATGCGGTTTTGCGCAGCGCCGGCGTCCAGATTCAAAAGTTCAGCCCGAGTGGGAAAACTGAAAAGGAATTTTTCGTAGAACATCGCTATTCGGTAACAGTCAATTCGGGTTATCATATGCTGGGTTATCTGTTTGCGGAAATTGCCAATTTCAATTACCCGACGGCGATTAACGATTTGAAAATCAGCCGTTACTCTGGAATCAAGCAAGAAATTGAAAAGGCGGAATCGCACGGCTGGACTCCGATTACCATTTCGGTTTCATTCAATTTGACCACCTATACATCTAAGAAGGTTGCCCAATGAAAATGTTGATGCTCCTTCTCTCGTTTTTGACGGTTTCTGCGTTTGCGGCAGAAATCAAGAGCGTGGACTATTCTTGCGGCGCAAAGGATTGTTCGCTTTCTTTCCAGTTTGCTTCGGCGAAAAACCTGCCGGATTTTTTCCAAAAGTACGATGCCAAAAAACAAACTCTTGTTGTTGGATTTTCGGACACCAGGGTGTTTTCGGGCGAAGTTTCGCTTCCCGTGAGCACTTCGGCAGAAGGGATTCGCAGCGTCCGCGTGTTTACCGACAATTCTTTTAAAGTGCCTCTGTTGCAATTTGAATTTGCCGTCGGTTCGGCGATTCGCAGCGATAAAAACCCGGTCAGTTTGTCCAAGGGAAAAATTTTTGTCATTTCTCTTCCCAAAACAAAGGAAGCTTCCTGGTCGTTGAAAAAATTGGCGGCTCAGGCTAAAAAGGATTCCGTGAACTTGAATGCGGAAAAGGCAAAATTATCGGAAAAAGACAAAAAGCAGAAAGCTGATAGTCTGAAGCAAGTTAAATCGGACAGCGTCGCCGCCGCGAAAAAGGCCAAAGCCGACAGCGTGAAGCAGGCGAAAGAAGCGGCATTGAAAGCACAAAAGGCGAAGCAGGACAGCCTTGCTGCAGCGAAAAAGGCCAAAGCCGACAGCGCGAAGCAGGCGAAAGAAGCGGCATTGAAAGCGCAAAAGGCGAAGCAGGACAGCCTTGCTGCAGCGAAAAAGGCCAAAGCCGACAGCGCGAAGCAGGCGAAAGAAGCGGCATTGAAAGCGCAAAAGGCGAAGCAGGACAGCCTTGCTGCAGCGAAAAAGGCCAAAGCCGACAGCATCAAGCAAGCTCGTTTGGATAGTATTCAGGAAGTCAAGGAATTGGCAAATAAAAAGGTGGTTTCCGCATTGATTGAAGGCGTCCGGGAAATGACCGGCATCCAAGGCGAAGGAATTGAACAGTTCCGCATCACCACGCAGGAAGAAATCCAGCTTTCGATGGTCAAAGGACCGGATAAATTTTCGATTGTCTATGTTTCTGTTCCTGGCCCTAAAAAAACGCCGCTATTCAATGTGACGGCGAGCAATATCGTCAAGTCGGTCACTTGGGTTTCATCGGGGCTTCGCATCCAGTTGCAAAAAAATGTGCATCCGATGATTCTCGTTTACAAGGGTTCTTTGATTTTCCAAATTTCCAGCGCCAGCAAACTCGCCGGCTTTGTGTGCTACCAGGCAAAACCGGAAGGCGTCTATGTTCGTAAATGGGTAAATCCTTCTCAAAAAACGGAATCTTTTGCGGAATTTTCCAAAGAGATGGACACGGAGAAAAAGAAAATTGTCAGCGTCGCTCAATCGTTTGGACTTCGTCCCGTTTCTCGCAATTTGATTGTCGTTGCCGAATCGGCTCCCTTCCTCGCGACTCCCGAAGAAAATGCCCAGATTCTGGAAACGCTGGAGTTTGGTGCCCGCTTGGAAGATATCGAATTGAATGGACTCTATCATAAGGTGCGCCTCGGTTCTAAGGTCGGCTACATCAATCGTCGGGCGGTTTCTTTCCCAGATGAACTTTCCGCAGTCCAGTCCGAGCGTTTGAAGCAGATGGCGATGGAGCAGGGCGGAACGCTGGATTCCAACTCGGTGCGTTTTGACCATCCTATTGAAGAACGGGTTTCTTATAGTTCGTTTGGCCGCCGGGATCCTTTTGTGGAAATCAAAGGCCTGATGGAAGAGGGCATCAACATCGATCAGGTGGAGCTTGTCGGCATCATCTGGGAATCGGATATTCCGATGGCGATTCTTGTGGATGCCAAAAATCCGAATGTCTCTTACACGGTCAAAGAAGGAGACCGCATTTTGAACGGCAAGGTTTTGAAAATCACGCAGACCGATGTGCTGTTTTTATTGCAAGAATTTGGGGTAAGTCGTAGATATTCCATGAGCCTGCCCGATCAATATGGGAGTAATGCCAAATGAATAAGATCGCTCGTTTTTCACTGATTGCCTTGTTGGTGTTCAGCCTTGTTTCCGCCTTTGCGCAGGAATCCGCGCCAAACAACAAGCTATACGATTTCAAATTCGTCGATATGAATTTTGCGACGGCGTTCCATTCCATTTCGGCGACTTCGGGAATAGACATTGTGCTCGCTCCCGATGTTTCCGGAAAAATCACTCGCCTTCAAGTCACAAAGAAGTCTTGGCAAGACGTGCTGAAATTGATTTGCGACACGTATGATTTGACATGGACAATCGAAGACAACTACATCTACGTGCAGCGTTCCTCAGCCTATCAAGAAAAGCAGAAGAAAATTGCGGACAAATTGCTTGCCGAAGAAAACAATGCGCCGCTGGTACGTAAAAATTTCCAGATTGAGCACGCCAAAGCCGACGAACTGGTGAAAGTCTTGGAAACGATGAAAACGAATCGCGGAAAAATTACAACCGTGGAACGCACGAATTCGATTATTGTTTACGACACGGAAAAAAGCATTTCGCAAATGGAAAACGCTTTGGAAGAATTGGATGTGGAAACCCTGCAAATCATGATTACGGCTAAATTGGTGGTCGTGTCCAGCGATTTGGCGCGAGAACTCGGCGTGGACTGGACCGCGAAAATGGGAACGACCGCTTTGACTCCGGGAACTGCCGGAACGCCGACAGGAAACGTGGCGGGAGCTTCTCGCACGAGTATGGCTGTCAATTCTTTCCCCAAAAACGGTATCTCGCCGAGCGTTTCCAATGCTACGACCGCTATTTCGGCGAGTGTGCTAGATAACAATGTACAAGTCGCCATTGCGAATATCCTTTCGGATGCTTCGACCGAAGTGCTTGCAACCCCGCAGATTTCGACACTGGATAATGTAGAAGCGCAGATTTTTATGGGCGACGAGATTTCGATTCGGGTGATTGACGATGACGGCGAATCTTCGACCAAAATGGTGGAAACCGGCATCAAGCTGGTCGTCACTCCGCACGTGTCGGGGGACAATCGGATTATGCTCGATTTGCATCCGCAGAACAACTCTTATCGTTACGATGATATGGGACAGGTCGTAATCAGTAAGCAGGAAGCGGAAACCAAGGTGGTCGTCGGCGACGGGGAAACTGTGGTTATCGGCGGCCTTACTCGGAACGAACATCAGGAAACCGAATCCGGGATTCCGTTCTTGATGGACATTCCGGTTCTTGGCAACCTTTTCAAATACACGCAGAAGAAAGTGACCAAGAACGACCTTGTCATTTTTGTAACGCCACGGATTGTCCATAATCATGTCGGCAAATTCCCGCTTTCAGAACCGCCCAAAACCAAAGTGGTTCCAGCTGTTGAAGCGGAAAAGGCGAATGCTCCGGTTGTTCAGAAAGCGCAGCCCAAGGCTGTCGAGAAGGCTTCGGCGGATTCTTCTGCGGAAGCGGATGCTGTTTCTGGCGAAGACTCTGCGGAAAATGAAAACTCGTCGGAAGAAGGCTGGGAATAGCCTTTCGCGAAAGATTTGCCCATGCTTAATCCATTAAAGAATGTCGTGGTCATCGGCGACCGAATCCTTATCAAACCCATCGAATCGTCCAATAAGACGGGAAGCGGGCTTTACCTGCCTCCCAGCGTCAAGGAACACGACAGCGTTCATACGGGGCTTGTCGTGCGGGTAGGGCCGGGCTATCCGATTCCGGCGAGCCATGACGTCGATGAGCTTTTCCGCAGCGATTCCAGCGATGTGAATTACGTGCCGCTTCAAGTCAAAGAAGGCGATGAAGCTCTTTACCTGCACGCCAACAGCCATGAAATCGAAATTGACGGAGAACACTACGTCATCATTTCGCAAAACGCCGTGCTGATGGTCATGCGCCCTGAAGTGCCGTCCGATATCGAAAGTATTGAATAAAAGCGCTTAGCTGGGTGGGGAAGGCCTTCCCCTCGCTCGCGCTACGCTGCTCACTACCCCTTCGCCTAGGGGTGTCCCCCTAAAACCCCGTTTGGGCAGGAACGCAATGCGTTCCTTGCATGAGGGATGGTGACCCGGACGGGCGGAGACGCGCGAGCGCGGCTCCGTTGCTCTTGGCGGCTGTAGCTCTGCGTTCTTGTTGCGCTTGCCGCCTAGAGCAATACAGCCCGGCCCGCCGAAGGCGGGGCATGCCCAGTTGTTTATAGAATTTTTGGCACTTGAGGAAAATGAGGACTTGCGTTTTTTGAAAACTGCACAAACGTTTACTATATTTGGTGCATGACACGTTCTATTGTTGTTCGAGATGCTTGCGAGCATAATTTAAGGCATGTTGATGTGACGATTCCCCGGGACGCGATTGTCGTGGTGACGGGGGTTTCCGGGTCGGGCAAGTCGAGTCTGGCTTTTGATACGGTTTTTGAAGAAGGCCAGCGGCGTTATGTGGATTCGCTGTCGGCGTATGCGCGGCAATTTATCGGCGTGATGAAGCGGCCTGATGTGCAGTCGGTGACGGGGATTTCTCCGACGATTTCGATTGACCAGAAAACGGTGAATCGCAATCCGCGTTCGACGGTGGGGACGACGGTCGAGATTTTGGATTTTTTGCGTTTGCTTTTTGCTCGGCTCGGTGTGCCGCACTGTCCGCGTTGCGGGAAAATGATTCAGGCCCAAACGGTGGATCAAATTGTGGACGGATTGTATGCGGAATGCGCAGGCCGCCAGATGACGATTTTAGGGCCGATTGTGCAGGAACGCAAAGGCGAGTATCGCAAGGAGCTTGCGGATTTGGCGGAAAAAGGATTCGGCAGAGTTCGCGTGGATGGCGAAATTTTTCGCACAAATGAAGTCCCGCTTTTGGTGCGTTACGAAAAGCACACGATTGAAGTGGTCGTCGATAGGCTGGCCATTGAAAATCGGAATGTGTCCCGGATTCGGGAAGATTTGGAAACCGCGCTGCGTTTGACGGAAGGCAAGCGGGTCGCATTCCTTTTCGAGGACGGGGAATATCGCTTGCAGGGAACGGAACTCGCGTGCGTGGATTGCGGCATTTCGATTCCAGAGCAGGAACCGCGTCTGTTTTCTTTTAACGATACCCACGGGCAATGCCCGCACTGCAAGGGACTTGGACGGGATTATGTTTTTGCGCCGGAATTGATGGTTCCCGACGAGTCGCTTTCCATTCATGGCGGTGCATTGAAATGCCAAAAATCCGATGGAAAAATCATCTTTACGGATTTCGGTTGGCGGGAATTGGGAAAGCTTGCCAAAGCGGAAGGCTTTTCGTTGGATACGCCGTGGAAGGATTTGCCCGCACGGGCGAAGAATGCCGTGTTTTATGGTAGCGAAAAGGCTGGGCTGGAAGGAATTGTCCCGCAGATGCAGGCGCTTTGGGAACGCTGGCATATTGCCCATTTTCGCAAGTTCATGCACGAAAGCGATTGCCCTGTCTGTCACGGGACGAGGCTTTCTCCGGTGGCGAATGCGGTGACTTTTCGGGATTTGTCTATCGATCAGATGTGTCAAATGCCCGTTGAAAAATTGGAAGCGTTTTTCCGGGAGTTAAAACTTTCGCCCAAGGAAGAGCGGATTGGTCACGAGCTTTTCAAGGAAATTCGCAATCGGCTGAATTTTTTGGTGAGCGTCGGGCTAGGCTACTTGACGCTGGCACGTGGGGCAAGGACTCTTTCTGGCGGCGAGGCGCAGCGAATCCGGCTGGCGAGTGCCGTGGGCGCGGGATTGCAGGGCGTGCTTTATGTTTTGGATGAACCGAGCATCGGTTTGCACGCTCGGGACAATGAAATGCTCCTGGGCATTTTGGAACGCTTGCGTTCGCAGGGAAATAGCCTGCTGGTCGTGGAACATGACGAAGAGACGATGCGTTATGCGGACTATGTAATCGATGTAGGTCCCGAAGCCGGAGTAAACGGTGGACGGGTCGTCGCGGCGGGCACCGTAGAAGATTTGGAACGGAATCCAGAGTCTCTGACGGGCAAATATCTTTCGGGAAAATGCCAAATAGAAATTCCTCAGGAACGCAAACCGGTTACGGAGCGAACGCACTTTTTGGAAATTTTTGGCGCGGCGGAAAATAATTTGAAACACGTCGATGTGCGTATTCCTCTGGATGGCACGTTTACGGTTGTAACGGGGGTTTCGGGCTCGGGAAAAAGTTCCTTGGTCGATTCGATTTTGAAAAAGGAATTGGCGCGGATTTTTTACGGAGCGACGGATGCCCCTGGAAAGTTTGAAAGCATCGCTGGGACGGAATTTATCGATAAGGTGATTGAAATCGACCAGACGCCGATTGGCAGGACGCCCCGATCGAACCCGGCGACTTATACGGGAATTTTTGATGACATCCGCGATTTATTTGCGAAGCTTCCCGAAAGCAAAGTGCGGGGTTATACCAAAAGCCGTTTTAGTTTTAATGTCTCTGGCGGGCGTTGCGAATGTTGCGAAGGGGCGGGAGTCAAAATCGTTCAGATGCAGATTCTTCCCGATGTCGCCGTCCCATGCGACGTGTGCGGTGGCAAGCGTTTTAACGAATCGACTTTGGAAGTGCACTATAAAGGAAAGACGATTACCGATGTGTTGGAAATGTCGGTGGACGAGGCTTGCGAATTTTTCGCGGACTTGCCGAAGATTGCGGAACCGATTAAAGTTCTTCAGGAGGTCGGGCTTGGCTATTTGAAACTGGGACAGCCTTCGACGACTCTTTCTGGCGGCGAGGCGCAGCGGGTGAAAATCGCAACGGAATTGCGCAGGCCGGGAACAGGAAAAACGCTGTATCTTTTGGATGAACCGACGACGGGTTTGCATTTTGAAGATATCCGCCGATTGCTGGATTGCCTGAAACGTTTACGGAAGCTGGGCAACAGCATGCTGATTATCGAGCACAACATGGATGTCATTAAGTGTGCGGATTGGCTCATCGATTTAGGCCCGGATGCGGGCGAGCGTGGCGGTCAAATTGTCGCTGTGGGCACGCCGGAAGACGTGGCGAAAAATACGGATTCGATAACGGGAAAGTTTTTGGCGAAAGTCCTTTTCCAGAAAACGGAAACGGCAAAGGCTGTCACTCGTCAAAAAGAAGATTCGCAAAATTTGGATATTCGGATTGCCGGTGCCCGAAAACATAATTTGAAAAATTTTTCCGTGACCATTCCGCGACACCAGCTCACCGTTATTTCGGGAGTTTCGGGTTCGGGAAAATCGAGCTTGGCTTTCCACACTCTTTTCGCCGAAGGCCAGCGGCGCTTTGTGGAAACCTTGAGCACTTATGCCCGGCGCTTTTTGGGGCGTTTGGACAGAGGGAGCGTGGATTACATTCAAGGGCTTTCTCCGGCGATTGCCATCGATCAGGGATGCGCTTCCAAAAGTCCAAGGAGCACCGTTGCCACGCTGACGGAAATCTACGATTATTTTCGCATTCTTTGGGCAAGAATTGGCGACTCCCACTGCCCGCATTGCGGACGCGCTTTGGAATTTTCTCCGGTGTCTGCAATCATGGAAGAGTTTTTTTCCAAGGCCAAAAAGAAAACGGTAACGATTTTTGCTCCGATTTTTATCGCGGGTTCCCGTGGCGAATGGATGGCCTCGGATGCGCAAAAAGTGCCCCTGTTGTCGAGCAGATTGCAGGAACTCGGTTATCGCAAGCTTTGGATAGATGGGAAGGAAAAGGATTTGCCGTTAAAAGCATTGCCTTCAAAAGTACGCGAGGTTTATGCGATTGTGGATCGGGTTCCTGTTTCGGAAGCGAACGCCCCGAGATTAAACGAGGCATTGGAACGGGCGTATCACGATGGCATGAATGTTTTGGGATTCCGGATCGATTCGGGAAAGCTCGTTTTGAAATCCCTTTTTCCCGGCTGCCCGCATTGCCATTATTATTTGAAACAGGAGTTTGATCCGAAGCAGTTCAGTTTCAATACGCATTGGGGTGCTTGCGAGACCTGCTCCGGACTTGGCGTTCTTTCTTCGGGGAAAGTTTGCCCGGATTGCCATGGAGAACGCTTGAAACCCGAAATTCTGGCGGTGACTGTCGGCGAAAAAAATATCAGCCAGGCTTCAGCGCTGGGTATTCATGAAGCGCGGGAATGGTTTGCTAAACTCCGGTTGGACAAAAATCGTGAAAAAGTCGCGCGTCCGCTGCTGCGAGAAATTCTGGGCCGGCTTGCCTTTTTGGAAAATGTGGGACTTGGCTACTTGAACTTGAATCGGGCGGGAGACACTCTTTCTGGCGGTGAATCGCAGCGGATTCGCTTGGCGAGTCAGATTGGCAGCGGCTTGGAAGGCGTCATGTATGTGCTGGACGAACCGACTGTCGGTTTGCATCAGAGCGACACGAAAAAACTTTTGGATTCGTTGTATAAATTACGGGATCTGGGAAATACGCTGATTGTTGTCGAACATGATTTGGAAATGATTCGCGGGGCGGATCACTTGATTGATATGGGGCCGCAGGCGGGTGAATTTGGCGGTGAAGTGGTCGCCGAAGGTTCTCCAAAAGAACTTTCGAAAAAAAGTGCGCTCAAAAAATTTCCGCAAAGCGAAACGGTCAAGTATCTGAGCGGAAAAGTGCCAATGTCCAATCCGCCGCTTTCACCGTTGTCCGCAGATGCCGCTTTTTTGGAATTTCGGAATTTGCAAGCTCACAACCTCAAAAATATCTCGGTGCGTTTCCCCGAAAATCGGATTTCCGTGGTCTGCGGGGTTTCAGGATCGGGAAAAAGTTCCCTTGTCCTAGACGAGGTCTTGCCGCTTATGCAGGCTGCGTTCGGTCGAGGTGAACGCCGTCGTGCAGCGCGCAGTCGGGCGAGTTTTCCGGATTCCATTAAAGAGGTGCTGGCGGTGGATCAGAGCCCGATTTCGGGAACGCCCCGTTCGACGCCGGCGAGCTTTACGGATGTGCTGAACCCGATTCGCGACCTGTTTGCGAAAATGGAAATGTCCAAGATGAAAGGGTTCAAGTCGAACCGTTTCAGTTACAATTGCGGTGCCGGTCGATGCGAAGCGTGTGAAGGTCGAGGGCTGATTTCGGTGGAAATGCACTTCTTGTCGGATGTCTGGGAAGTTTGCGATGTCTGCCACGGCAAGCGCTATAATCAAGAAACCCTGGCTGTGGAATTCAAAGGCAAGAATATCGCCGACGTGCTGGATATGCGAATCGATGAAGCCTGCGAATTTTTCAAGGATGTTCCGAAGATAGTCAAGAAGTTGCAAGTCCTTTTGGATGTTGGTCTCGGGTATTTGCGATTGGGGCAATCGGTGACGACTCTTTCGGGCGGCGAAGCGCAACGGATGAAATTGGCGGCGGAACTTTCCCGCGGCAATGGAAAAAAAGGTGTGCTCTATCTTTTGGACGAACCCACGACGGGCTTGCATTTGAAGGATATCCAGATTCTGTGGAATTTGCTGCGGCGTCTTTCGGCTCGAGGAAATACGATAGTCGTCATCGAACACCATCCGGATATCATTCGCCTTTCGGATTGGGTCGTGGAACTGGGACCTTCGGGCGGCAAAGACGGCGGCTTTGTGACTTATATGGGGAGTTCGGCGGACAAAACCTGAATGATGTTCTCCTTTTGATTTGAATTTACTTAAATTAAGCATCAGGTCTATTGGAGAATCTATGCACTTAAAAATTTGGCTGGCGGCTTTTGTTTTTGCAACTCTGTCTTATGGCGGCGGACTTCACGATTATCGGTTTTCGGTTCCTAACGAACAGTTTCAAACGAATGTGAAAATCCTCAATGCCGAAAACATGTGTGTGGAGTCGGAAAAAGATTCTTCGCACATCTATGCGGAAAAATTCCGGTTTCCCCTGAACAAAGGCAAATTTTATCTGCGCTCCAAAGCGAAAGGAAATCAATACGGCTGGTATTCGGGGGGCATTAAATCGGAGTGCTATAAAAAATTGCACGCCTTCAATCTGCAGGAAAATCATTTGACTGCTTTGGAAGCGGTGCATTTGCGCTTTTATTCTTCCATGTCGAGCCGTCCATTCCAAGATGAATCGGAAATTTACTTTGACAAAAAGTATCTGTATTCTTCCCGCGTTCCCAATCTTTATTTTATGAAAAACGGGAAATGGCAAAAGTTGATACCGGCCGCTCTGACGGGAGTCGTCGTTGTAGATTCCTTGCCCGAAGGATCTTTTATTTTGATGGATTCGGAAAAATGGAAGACGCCGTTGACGATTGCTCCGGTGGATACGGGCTTGTTTTATACGACGGTTTTTGTTCCCGGTTACTATCCCTATACGGCGGGTTTGCGGGTGTCTAGCGGAAAGACTTCGCATTTGAAAACCGCCTTGATTCCCTTGGACACTCTTGTCTATCGCATTGAATCCGAAGTGACGCTGGAACGCATCCAGTTTGCGCAAAATTTGGAAGAGACGGAAGCTCTTTACGATCGTTTTATTGCCGATTTGGAAGCGGCGAAAATCGACAGGGGCGTTGCTCCGTTTGATTCGATTTACCCAAGGGCAAAGAGACCGCCTCCTGGAATGGATTCGGCGAATGTGCAATATATTGCCTATCTAAAGACGTATCAAGGCGTTCGTTCGCGTGCTCAGGCGCAGTGGCTTTCGGGCAGATTGTCGTCGATCTTGCAAATCAATAACGCTTTGCTGGCTCGTTTGGATTTTTTTCAAAAGGATACGCTCCGTTTGAATGCCGACTTAAAATCCATCGACTGGAATGATTCCGCTTTTACGTTTCGCCTTGGGGATTCTACAGGTCGAATTGATGTGGCTTTCACAGGAAAGCTACAGCCGGAAATGGATGTTCCGGCAAGCGTTTTTGCCGCAGAAGCGCAGGAACCGGGGCGCGCCCTTTTTACGCTGACTCTGCAAAATAAGCCGCTGTGGAAATACGAGGGTTCCAAAGTCAAGACTCGGCATCATTATCGCTTTACGCAGTTGAATGTTTCCTATCGAGGCAGAGTCTATACAGGTTCGGGCGAATTTATTTTGCCGCAGGATATTCAAAGGGAGCCGGAAGTGCAGGAATGGCTGCATCCGTTGCCCAAAGATACGCTGATTCCTCCAGTTCCTGAGGCTTCGGACGATACCTCTGCCGCCATCCGCGATTCGTTGGAAGAAAATGTGAGTCGAGCGGTCGCCTATATCGATTCCGGGACTTTCCGCTATAAGAACAAAATTGTTCGCATGAGTCCTTTCCGCATTCGAAAAACGGAAGTAACGGTGGGCGAATATCGGCAAGTCATGAAGGATTCGACGACGAAATTCACGTTTGCAGATAGCCTGATGCCTGCGCACAATGTAAATTGGGACAATGCCCGGAAATTCTGCTTGGCTGTTGGCGGCGATTTGCCGACCGAATCCCAATGGGAATTTGCCGCCCGTGCGGGAACGAACGAGGGGTATATCTGGCGCAATCGAAATGGCGCACTGCCTTTTGAATACGCGGTTTACCGAGCGGATGCTCCGAAGCGGGTCGCTTCCGCCAAGCCCAATGCCTGGGGACTCTACGATGTTTCCGGCAATGTGGCGGAGTGGACGCTGGATTCCTATTCCTGGTTTTCGTTTTATGTAGAAAGCGAGAATCCGACGGGTTCTTTCTTTGGCGACTCCCGCGTTTTCAAAGGCGGTTCCTGGAAAAGTCGTTCCGACGATGAGCTGGATTTGACGGATCGGGACGACGAAGATCCTAGATATTGGTCCAATGCGCTGGGATTCCGGTGCGTATTTCCTTTCGAGGAGAAAAAATGAAACGCGATCTGAAACTCTTTCAAAAACTCTGTTCCTTTCCCTTTTTGCTGATTTTTGTGGCTTTTCTGTTTCCGCTGGTGAATGTCTCCTGTTCCGAAAAAGCCATCATGCCCGAAGTTCTCGCGTCCCCCAATGTCTATGAATTGGCTTTTCCCAACAATATGGAATCCCTTTTAGAAAAGGACGTGGCCGAAAATATGGCGGATATGAAGAACAATGCCCAATTGAAAGAATTTTTGTTTCAGGATGTTCAAACGACTCCGGCAGTTCTTCCGATTATTTTTGCCGTGGCATTAGGGGCGATCTTCGCTTTCTTTACGCCTGCGGGTTCGTTGGCGATGGCTTTGGCTTCTTTTGTTTCCCTGTGGGTTTTCATTTATAATTTAGGACTGTCTTTGCAAAGGCAGCATTTGACGCTGGAACCCGCTGTCGGAGCGTATTGCATTTCCTTTCTTTTGGCGATTGCCATCGCTATGAATTTGACGGTCTTGATCAAGGGTCGTCGTCAAAAGAAAGACGAAACTTTGCCGAAATAAAATTTCAATTTGTCATTCATTTTTTCAAGGATAACGCATGGCTGAAAAATTTGTATTCTACATGAACCGCATGACCAAAACGTATGCGCCGGGCAAAACGATTCTCAAGGATATTTCGCTCAGTTTTTACTATGGTGCAAAAATCGGAATTATCGGAACGAATGGCAGCGGTAAATCGACCTTGCTTCGCATTATGGCGGGAATCGACAAAGAGTTCCAAGGAGAAGCTTGGATTGAACCGGGGCGCACGGCGGGCTATTTGCCGCAGGAACCGCAGCTGGATGCGAATTTGACGGTTAAAGAAAACGTGATGCAGGCTGTTGCCAAGAAACATGCGATTTTGGACCGTTACAATGAAATCTCGATGAAGTTCGCCGAACCGATGGACGACGACGAGATGAATAAATTGATGGAAGAGCAGGGCAAACTGCAGGACGTCATCGATGCGGAAGACTTGTGGAATCTGGAGCGGAAAATTGAAATCGCGATGGATGCGCTGAACTGCCCGCCGGGGGACTGGGGCGTCGCCAATTTGAGCGGCGGGGAAAAACGCCGGGTCGCTCTTTGTCGCTTGCTTTTGGAAGAGCCCGACTTGCTTTTGCTCGACGAACCGACGAACCACTTGGATGCGGAATCCGTCGCCTGGCTGGAACGGCATTTGCGTGAATACAAAGGCTCGGTGATTCTGGTGACTCACGACCGTTACTTCCTTGACAATGTGACCGGCTGGATTCTGGAGCTGGATCGCGGGCGTGGCATTCCTTGGCAGGGAAATTATGCGGAATGGCTGGATCAAAAGCTGGAACGGATGAAGAACGAAGAAAAGGGCGAATCGGATAGGCAGAAACGCCTTGCGCGTGAACAGGAATGGGTAAAGCAAAGCCCGAAAGCGCGTCAGGCGAAGAACAAGGCCCGTTTGAAAGCTTATGAAGATTTGCTGGCGGAAGATTCCCAGGAGCAAATCAAGGTGGCGCAGATTTACATTCCGAATGGCAAGCGTTTGGGCAATGTCGTTATTCAGGCGGAGAATTTGCGCAAGGCCTATAACGATAAACTTTTGTTCGACAATCTGTCGTTCACGTTGCCGCGTTCTGGAATTGTGGGAATTATCGGGCCGAACGGTGCCGGTAAAACGACTCTTTTCAAAATGATTACGGGTCAGGAAACTCCCGATGCGGGAACGATTAAAATCGGCGATACGGTCGAAATGATTACGATGGAACAGGGACGGGAAAGTCTGGATGATTCGAAAACGGTTTTTGAAACGATTTCCGGCGGCAAGGAAGAAATTTTGTTGGGCGAACGCAAAATGAATGCGCGCGCCTACTGCGGACTTTTCAATTTTACCGGTTCGGATCAGCAGAAAAAACTCTCCGTCCTTTCTGGTGGCGAAAGGAATCGGGTGCTGATGGCGAAAAATTTGCAACGTCCAGGCAATCTGCTTTTCCTCGATGAACCGACCAATGATTTGGACATCGAAACCTTGCAGGCTTTGGAACAGGCGATTCTGCGCTTTGCGGGCTGTGCCGTTATCATTTCGCACGACCGCTGGTTTTTGGATCGTGTGGCGACGCACATTCTCGCTTACGAAGGCGATTCAAAGGTCGTCTGGTTTGAAGGCAACTGGAGCGAATACGAAGCGGATTACAGAAAGCGGATGGGCGACGATGCCGACACGCCGAAGCGGTTCAAATACAAGACCTTGACGCGGGAATAATTTTTTAAACGGCGAAAAGTTCAAAACAGTCACGGGCTGCTTGGCAATTGTCGAGCGCCCGTTTGTTTACAGGAACAAAATTTTTATGCAAAAATCCGAAGCACTGGAATATTGGAAAAAAATCGTCTGCTATGAAATTTACCCGAGCAGTTTTCAGGATGCAAACGGAGACGGCTTTGGCGATTTGAAAGGAATTGCGAACCGTCTGGATTATCTGGAATCGCTGGGCGTCGGCTGCATTTGGATGACGCCTGTCTATGCGTCTCCCATGCGGGACAACGGCTATGACGTTTCGGATTTTTATAAAATCAACCCGCAGTATGGAACGATGGAAGATATGGATGAACTCTTGGCGAAAGCGCGGGAGCATCATATCGTCGTGATGATGGACTTGGTGTTCAATCACGTTTCCAAAGAGCATCCTTGGTTTTTGGAATCCCAAAAAAGCAGGGACAATTCCAAAAGCGACTGGTTTATTTGGAAAGATCCCAAGCCGGATGGTTCGCCTCCCAATAATTGGCGCGGAATTTTCGGCGGCTCGGCGTGGACTTGGAATGCCCCACGCGGGCAATATTATTTGCATACCTTTGGCGACTTTCAGCCCGATTTGAACTGGGAAAATCCGGAAGTGCGAAAGGCTCTTTACGATATCGCCAATTTTTGGATTGGGAAGGGAGTGGGAGCTTTTCGGATTGACGCCATCGTTTACATCAAAAAGCCGAAGGATTTTGCGGATGGCAAGCCCGATGCTTCGGACGGCATGGTGCTGATTCACGACATGACAGCAAATACGGACGGCATTCTGGACTTTTTGCGGGAATTTAAAACGAATGTCTGGAAAAATAAAAACGTGTTTACGGTTGCGGAAGCGAATGGGATTCGCCCGGAAGAGTTGAAAAATTGGGTTGGCGAGAACGGCGTTTTTGACATGCTGTTTGAATTTAATCATTTGCAAGGCGGCGATATTTGGTTTAAAGCGAAGAAACTTTCAATGCTGGATATCAAAATGGCAATTGTTCGCAGCCAGATGGCAACGGCAGAAAACGGCTGGTATCCGATTTTTTGGGAAAATCACGATAAACCGAGATCCATCAGCGCGAACTTTTCGAATGCGGCAGATCCCGTGCTGGCGGGGAAAGCGCTTTTGACTCTTTTGTTGACTTTGCGTGGAACGCCATTTGTCTATCAGGGCGAAGAAATCGGCATGACAAATGTGAATTGGGATTCCATCGATGCGTATAATGAATTGAATTCCCGCAGCCAGTATGAACTGGCGCGCCGAGAAGGTTTTGGTGCAGACGAGGCTATCCGTTTTGTGCAGGCGTTTAGTCGTGACAATGCCAGAACGCCCATGCAGTGGAACTCTTCAGCAAATGCCGGTTTTACTTGTGGAAAGCCTTGGTTGGCTTTGAATGAAAATTATCCGCAGATCAATGTGCAAAAAGAAGAAGGGGATCCCGAATCGGTTTTGGCCTGGTTCCGCAGGTTGTCCAAATTTCGAGAGAAAAGCGAAGTGCTTTTGAATGGCGATTTTCAAATTCTCCTTGCGGATGACGAACGGATTTTTGCATACAAACGCACTTTCCGGGGGAAATCGCTAACGATACTGGTGAATTTTTCGGAAGCGGACGCTTTTTACGACAAAAGCTTGCTGGGCGATGCAACGCTTCTTTTTTCCAATTACGGCGATGCCAAAAAATCGCATTTGCGTCCTCTGGAAGCAAATATATTTTCTGCGGACGGCTGATTTCGACAACCCGAATTTTTGAATTTTCGGTTTTTGTCGCCGGCTATTAAAATGCCTGAGAAAGGTCGAAATTGATTCGTTGGAAAGCGAAGGATTCCGGGTTCCAGTCGTTGAAATCTTTTTTGAACGTATAATCCAGACGGATGGTCAGGAATTGCCATTTGTAGCGAATGCCCGTGCCGAATGCCGCTTGAGATCTTCCTTTGTAAACGCCGGATTCCTTGTCGCTGACGTAAGCCCAATCGTAAAATTCGACGAGCTGCCAGTTTTTGGACCACTCGAATGGGGAATTGATGCGAAGTTCCGCATTGGCGCGAACGTATTGTGGAGTCAGACCCGTGTTGATGATTTCTTCGCCTTCTTCATCGATGCTGGTGTAGCTGGGATAAATGCTGCGAAAACGGTAGCCGCGGACGGTTCGCGATCCGCCTTGATAAAAAATGCGGGCGTCGTCTTCCATCGCTTTGTCGAAGAATTTGCCGTAGCTGACGCTGAATGCCGAAAGAAACGGACCGAATAGAGGCAAGTAACCGATTCCTGTGATTTCTCCGTATGTATAAGGGTTCCCTTCCATTTTGGGGTCGCGGATGTTCCCCGTAAAGTTTGCCCCCATGCCGAGTTTTGGCAAAGCGCGTACGCCTTTTGTCGGGTTGAAGTAATCGTCGGTGAAATCGAAAGAGAGTGCTGTTTCGCCTTTGATTTTGAAAAGTCGAAGATCGTTTTTTTGAACAAATCGCGTGTCCAAAGTCGCTCGGAATCGGATGCTTCGGGCGAGTCCAAAAGTCAGGTCTCCCCGGTTGATGATTTCGTAGCGTTCTTCTAGGCTGTCCGGATATGCTGGCGGTGATGTTTTTTCGTGGTTGAAACTGATATGGTCGTCAAAACGGATGGCGGTCGGAATAAAGCTGAAACGGGTGCCGAATAAAAGTGGATTGGCGTAGCCCAATGTCAGTTCCTGCTTGTTCTGGGCAACAAGAATGCTGGCGGATCCTTCGTGAAAATGCCCGCCCAGATTTTTGTGCTTTACCATGGCGGAGGCCCCGAATCCGTAAACCTCTTCAAAGAACACCGAGTAACGTGCTTCTCCGGGAATCCTTTCGACTGCGCTGAATCGAATGTCGGAAAGGCTGTCGCTGCGGGGGGCGTCCTCTAAATGGATTTGGGAAAAAATCTGCGTGGATAGTAATTTGTTTCGGAACGAAGTGTAGGTTTTCCCGTTGATGACTTCGCCTTTGGGAATGCGCCAAAGCCGGTTGAGCCAAGCCGTGTCGGAAAGTCCCTGCCTGTCGGTGGTATCCAGGTTTGCAATGCGGGCGGGTTTTTGTGTGCTGCTGGTAAAATCTCCCATGCGGACTTTTGTGCCGGGTTCCACATAGATTTCCACGTTTACCTGGTGATGAAGAGTGTCCAAAAATTCCAGATAGTCCGCCCGGACATGAAGATAACCGTTTTCGCGATAAAGAACTTGGATTTGCAAGACGTCATCGGCAACAACAGAAGGGTCGTAATGGGCGCCAGTCCGGAATTTCAAACCTTTCAGCGCAACGCTATCCGCAAAGGAATCTCGGTCGATTTTGATTTCATTAAATGTGTAGCGTTCGCCTTCTTGAATGAGAAAACGGTACAGGGTGTAAGGAACGGAATCCTGCTCGTCGGTTTGATTTCGCAAGACTTCCAATTTGGTTGTAAAACTAAAGTAGCCGGCGGAAAAATACAGGAGTTCCAAATTGGTTCTTGCCACCTGCATCAAAAAGTCCTGGCGAATCGTATCGACAATGCCAAACTCTTCGGGAATATCCAGTTCCACGGCGAGTTGCTCGTCGGCATAAAGCTCGTTGCCGATAAAGGAAACTTTCCACGCATTTTTAGGAGGATTCTGAACGGAGGAATCCGCAGGAATCTCTTTTGCTAAAACCATTCCGGTCAAAAAAACAAGAGCGAGAAACAGTTTTTGCAACATCATTTCTTTTCCTTGTTTTCTGCGCATTTCCCCAGCCCAAAGAAGCAGGGAGACCAGAATGTGTAGCTGTAATTAAAACCGATGTTTTTTTCCAAACGGCTTTCGTCTTCGGTGGTCGTCGTGATGTAATTCTTTTGGACAAGGCTAGCGCCAAAGTCCAGTTGCGGATTGTAGTGCTCCGGATTGTTTGTTTTGTCGGCTTCGGAAAAGGCGGGAATGATGTATGTGATGCCGGCTTCCAAAGCGCGATCGTAAGTCGGCGTTTCGCTCTGATCCTGCTTGTATCCAAAAATCAGGCTCAAGTCCTTGACCCAGCGATCTAGGGAAATGGGAATCGTCAAGTAGCTGGAATCTTTTTCCGAAAGGGCTTCGTCATCGAAGAATTTCAATTTCATGTCGATATCGCCAACGTATTCTCCGCCGAGGGTTTTGTTTGCTGTCGAAGAGAGAACGCTGCCGATCAGTTTTCCCGCCACTTTGTTCTTGTCAATGGAAGAGTTTTCGCCTTCGGAAATGCAGCCCAAAAGAACGCTGTAGTAAAGGGAAGCAGGAGAGTCGTCGGTGTTGCAGTTGGCGCTGGGCATCGGCTTGGGCGCAATCAGGGTGCCGAGAATGTCCAAGTGGACAGGGCAAGTTTCGTTGTCGTCGCGGTTGTTGCTGGTTTGGCAATAAGGCAACTCTTGAACGCTGGAAATGTTAATCGTTCCGCGCTTCCAGGGAACGTCCTGAAAAGAGATGGCGAAAGATTCCAAATTGAATCGGAAAAGGTCTTTAAGACCGATGGAGCCGTTTCCGGAATTGTTGATGTCTCCGCGGAAAAGCGGATGGTCTGAATTGCCGAGGATCCAAAGATCGACGGTAAGGGGAAATGAAGCCAGGTTGGTCAAGATGGCGACGGTATCTCGCTGCGAATCGCTGATGTGAACGGAAATGTTGAGAGGTCTGGATTTTGCTGCCGTTTTTTTGACGGGAGGCTTTGTTCTTCGGATTTTGGTAAAAAAGCTGGACAGGGTCGCCGAAATTTTGCTGATACTGCCGAAACCCAGATCCACCGAAAAAGTATTCTTGTAAACGGCTCTGTTCAAACGGATATTACCCTCCAAAGTCGGGTTTGCAAAGCTCCCGTTTTCCGCATGGGGCAAATGGAGAGTGGCGTTCCCGTGAGCTAGGGCATCGGCTTCTCCCCATTCGGGCTTATTTAATTTATATGTAACGCTGTCCAGTTGAAGAGCCAATTTAAATTCCCTGTCGTCGTCTTCTAGAGTGCCGCGGACGCTGTTGAGTTGAATCCGGTGAATTTGATTCCACAGGATGGAAAATTTATCGGTTCCCAATTGGACGTTTTGCAGCTTTTTGTTTTTTAAATCATAGGAGGCTTCCGCCTGGATAAATTCCCCTTTGTTGTTGGTGAGTTTCGCCGTTGGAATGTGGAATACGCCGTTTTCAAACGTTCCGGAAAATGAAACCGGCAAAATGGGAAATCCGCGTTTGGTATCGATGGCGGTGGAGTCCGAATGAAAGGAGAGACGCAGGCTGTCGATAAAGGAATGAAGGTCTCCCGAAGCGTCGGCCTTGAAGTCGGTATAGACAATTTCCCCCATTCCTTGCGGCAAGAACCAGGAGCCGGAAACCTGCGCATTTCCTTTCCAACGATAGGTGGAGTCGAGAGTTCCGTCCAGCCAAGCGGTCCCGCCAACGGGAGTCATAAAATAAGCGAACAGATGGCGATGGGGTTCCAAAAGCCCATTGATGTCGATTTGCAGATCTCCGTTCCACGCTTGATTGCCCGCTTTGACTTTTCCCGAAATCTGCATTTTTTCTTTTTCGGCAAAGACGTTCAATTTGGAAATGGAAAAAAATTCGGGATCGACATCTTTGAGGGCGAGGTCGCTGAAGGCGAGCGAACCTTGGATTCCAGAACCTTTTCTAAAAGAAACGTTTCCGCTAAAGACCCCTGTAGAAAGCGGGGAACCTTTGTAGGCTTCCAGCAAAAGCGGAATATCGAATTTTTCCGTAGAAGCCCATGCTTCTATGATCTGCATGTCGTCAAAAAAATTGGCAGTGCTGTCGAAATGCAGCAGGGAAAGTCCTTCCATTAAAATGGAGTTGGTTTTGGTTGAAATGATGGCGGAATCCAGCGAAAGCGAATCTATTGTATTGTGGATTTTAAAGTGCCCGCGCAATGGAATCTGGAGGATTTCCGTTTCCACTTCGGCGTCAAGGTTTCCGTTCCAATCCGAAAAATTTTGGGCGAATGTCGCTGTCACAATGCCGTCGAATCCGCGCAAGAGGGAAGAATCGGCAAAAGGAATGGTCGAAAGGCGAACCCGGTGCGCTTCGCTCTTCAAGTCTAAATCAAAATCGATAAACGCTTTGGCGAATCCGCTGTCGGATTGGTGCACTTCCCACGAGGTATGCGGAATGGAATCGTGCCATTTGACATCTCCCGTAAAAGAGAATTTTTCCTTTGGCGTTCTTATATGGCCGTTTACAAAGTCGATGCCGTTTTTGTTTAGAACAAGAGTTGTAAACAGGGAATCCGCAGTCATATTGTAGGCGTATTCGACCGGAGCGATAGAAACGTCTGCGCGCATGGTGCCGTTCTGAAAATTTCCTTTTACTTGGGGACGGGAACCCAATCGCAAATGCTTGCCGCTCCATCTTGTCGCCCAAGCCTCGTTTGGGGAAATGTCTCCGGTAAAATCGATGTTGAATTTTTTGTTTTTGGCGAGTCCGGAAATGTCGGCTTTCACTTCGGAACCGGATTCTGTTTTGACGACCGCTTTTAAAGAGTTGGCAGAAGACTTGGTCGCGTGGACGGTACAGTTCAGCGGCTGGAATCGGGGGCCGAATCGGGACTCGATGCCGGAAATTTTGATGTCGGCGGATCCCATCAGATTCTTATCGACTTTTCCTTGCAGGGCGATGATTTGCCCCGGTTTCTTCCCGCTCAATTTCCCGTTGATTTGAAAAACCATTTTTTCGTTGCTCTGGAGGTTCAGGTCGAGAGCCAAGGCGGGCAATGGCCAAAGCGCACCAAGATTCGTTTGGATTCGGGCGTTGTAAGAAAATTTCTTTTTTTCGATGTCCGCATTGTATGCGGTATGGAGCCGAATATTTTTGATGGAAATTTGCTTGGGAATTCTGTTTGGAACCAGCAATGCGGGATTTTGGATTTGAGCGTCCGCAGTTCCGGAAATACGCGTAGGCGCATTTCTTGGACAGTGGAGTGCCAAAGACAAAGTGTCGTTGTCCTCTGTCTGGATTTTGACATTTGCCGAAAGAAAATCCCCTTGCCAGGAGGCGTCCAATGTTCCCGATGTTTTTCTTTCGATGAATTTCCCTTGGGCGTTTTGAAAGGAAAGACGGGCTTCTTTTTCGTTCAGGGATTGGATTTCAAAGGAGTCGGCGGACCAGTTTCCCATATTTTTTACCGAAACCTGCAAGTGGGATATGCGGGTTTGGACGTTCAGTGGAATGCGAAAATCCGGAATCTGCACCGTCATTTTTGAAGAGTCGCTTTGGGGGAGCTTTTCCGGATCGATTTCCATGCGGACCGTATCGGTTTGGATCCGGATAAAGTCCTCGCCGGGAGAGAGCAGCAGGTGCGCATTTAAATCGGGATTTTGGAGAACGACGTCAAACCCTGCTCCTTTGACTGCGATGGAATCCCAGCGGTGCGAAAGAAATCCTTGTGACGAATGCCCCTGAAAATGCACTTCGACACTCCCGTATGTGTGGGAGGTATTCAGGTAATTGTTCAAAAAACGATAACCCAACCAGACTAAAGCCACAAGGCAGCCTACGAACACGGCGAAGATACCGATGGCAACAGCGGGTTTTAACCGTCTCACAGGTTGCAATATAGCTAGAAATCTATATATATTGGAGGCATGGTTGAAATTCGTTCCATCCGTTTGGAAATTTCTGCGGACGAGGATTTTGCTCCCGTTTTGGAAAATTCCGTTGCTGATTTTGCGAGCTCGCTGGATTTAGGCGAACCGTCTTTGGCGCGCATGAAAGAAGATTGTTATCGGCTTTTCAAAAAGAATGCAGACCGGGAAAGCGTGCAGTTGAACTTCTGCTTTGACGAAAAAGGGCGGACAGGTGTTTTCTCCGTATGAGTCCGATTCAAATCCAAAATCTCGATGAAGAACCCGAAGTATTCGTGCTGAAGTTGCAGGGCGATATTGGGTTGGACTTGGTTCCGCAGATGACCGCCGCCATGGATCGCCATTTTGCAGCGGGAGCTTTACATTGGGCGGTGGATCTTTCGGATGTGTCTTTTTTGGGTTCGCCGGCTGTTGGGGCGATTATGGGCCTTCGTTCCCGGGTTATTCGTCAGCAGGGCAGCGTTTCGCTTTTTTCCGCCCATGCGGAGTTGAAAGAAAAACTGAATTTGATGGGCGTCGATTTGGCAATTCCGGCGTTTAAAGATTGGCATAGTTTTTTGGAATATTTTCGCTGGGAATATCGCGGGGCGTCAAAATTTGTCGATTTGACATTGCCGGCGAAAGCCTGCATGGTGCCTCCGATGCGCCGCTTTATCGGCGGGCTTTTGTTGAGCAAGGGCTACGGGGAAAAGGACGTTTTTGTGATGGAATCCCTTGCCGATGAACTGGCAAATAATGCTATAGAACATGGGAAACCGCCCAACGGCATATTTCAGATGCATTTAAAGTTTGACAAGAAAAAAATGGAATTGAAGGTTGCCAACGATTGCGCGCCTCTTTCCGACGAAGCGCAGCGGGAGCTGGTTGAAAAATATGAACATCCGAAAATGACTCCGGGATCTTTGCGCGGTCGAGGAATCGTCCTTGTCAAAAAATTATCGAACCAGATGTCTTATTCTGTAAAACCGCAGCGGGTTGAAGTTGCGGTTGTTAGAATGCGAGAGGAAAAATGAACGAAAATCCAGAAATTTTAACCATCGAACAGATTGAAAATTATCCGGCGGCTCGTCTTTTGCGATTTGTCGGCGACTTGGATTCCACCAATGCCGAGGCAACATCGAATCGGATTCTCGCCCTGCTGAACGATAATGTGAAAACGCTGGTCGCCGATTTTGCCAAGTTGCGCTATATCAACAGTACGGGACTTGGTGCCCTCCTTTTTGTCAATAAGAAGGTAAAAGAAATCGGCGGCGTTTTTAAAGTGGCGAATGGAAATGAAAACGTTTTGGAAATCATTGAAATCATCGGTGCCGACCAACTGCTCGAAATCTATGCTTCTTTAGAAGACGCATTGCGGACGTTGAATTAGGATTTTATTTGCAAGGAAAACCGAAATGAAAAAAATTGTAGCTTTCCCGATAATCGTTCTTCTTGGCGTTTTTTGGGGCTGTTTGGATAAACAGGGAGAAGACAAGCTCGTTGCCAAAGTGGGCGCGGAAAATATTTATGCTTCCGATGTGGATTTTTTAAAGAGGATCCAGCCAAAGCCCTATGCGACTCCGGGACAAGAAAAAGCGGCCTTGGAAAATATCATCGAATCCTTGGTGATTTTTCAGGAGACCAAGCAGCTAATCGGTGAAGACTCCGTCATTGAAAATCGGATTCGCGATTTGGAAGACCGTTTTTGGGCGCAGGCTTACGGCGATTTTTTCCTCACACAAAATTTGGGATTTTCTGATGAACGTTTGCAGGATTTTTTTCAAAAAAATCGAAAAATCTTCTTGGCGGATTCCTGTAAATCCGTGGACAATTGTCGGGAACGAGTCGCCAAGGCTCTTTTGATTTCGGAAAACGCGGATTCTTTAAAACGGTATGTGAAGAAACAGCTTTTGGATGCTCAATCTGCCAAAGTGGAACTGGCTTATGTGGAAGCGTCGGATTCGTCTTCAGTTCGTAAAGCGGAAGAGGATTTGCGTGCCCAAAAAATTTCTCTGGAGCAGATTCCGGGATTAAAGCGCGAAGAATTTTTGTCTAAAGCTCCCCGAGGCATTTTGGCCATTGATTCGGTTTACCATTTGCTTTTCGGCAAGGATTCGCTGGCTGTCGGGGAAATCCGTTTTGTGCGCGGTCCCCAGAGTTTTGTCGCGTTCAAAGTGCTGTTGCGCCGCGCACCGCGCGATCTTCCCGAAGATAAACAGGATTCCATTTTGCAGGCAAATTTTGCTTCGGACTGGGCTGCGTTTCTGGTGAGCAAAAATGACAGCGTTCTCGAAAGCAAGTATCGTCTCCGTTACGAGCCAATCATTACTTCGGAAATTCGCAAATACTATGAAGTACACAAGGATTCTTTTGGCGACTCTCCCATCGACAGCGTTGCCCGGCAGATTGAAAATACGCTGTTCAAAAATGCCGAAGTCGAGCTGGATTCGGATTATGTTTTAGCGACTGTTGGAGGAAAACCGCTGGTTTTGGAAAAGGATATCCAAAAGTTGAAACTGGAAATGCCCGAGAGATTCCGTATCCAGTATCCTCGCCGTCGTTGCGTAATGATGCTTGCCGGTTGGAAAATGAAAGCGCTGGCAGCTAAGGAACAGGGATTGGATAATGACGGTTTGGTTCGGCGGATTCGCGAGTCTGTGCGACGTTCTTTTTACCGCAATGCGTTTGCGGGAAGGCTTGCGGAATTGGGCTTTTTCGCTTCGGAAGCGACGATGCGTTCTATTTATGAACGGATTGGGACGCGGCTGTATCCGAACCGGGATTTCGCATCGATTCGCGGCGAGCTGGGTATTTTTGCGCAAACCCATGACCGGGAGTTCCTGTATGAATACTATCTGCTCTATCCGAATTCGGAAGTGACGGATCTGGACTCCATCAAGTTGGCGGTGTTTCCTCAGAAAACGACCATTTTTTCCAGGAACTGGTTTGAAAACTATCGCCGGGATCTCTATAAAAAATATCCGGTCCAAATTGAAGACCCGGCATATTTGCCGCGGGCGGATCTTTTCTCTACGCAGAATTTGATGCTGATTGCGGATTCCATGTACCAGAATCAAAATCTGGTCGGCGCTTATATTACGTGGAAACGCATCATGTCGCTCTCGTCGTCGGACGATTCCCTGTTCGCTCGTGCGGCTTACGAGCTTGCGGAACTGGATTTGGAACGGGAAAAATACAAGGAAGCGGATGCGGAATTTGCCGCATATCTGCGGCTTTGGCCGCAATCGGCTTTGGCGGAAAAATCCCTGTTCAGCCGGGCGTTCCTGTTGCACGAATATCTCAAAAACGACTCTCTGGCTCTTCCGCTCTTTTTGCAGTTCCAGCAAAAATACCCGAAAAGCGAGATGATTGAATCCGTGAATTGGCTTGTCAAGGATATTCAGAGCGGCGGAAAGCTTGGCGAGGAACTTTTGCAGAAGATTTCCGAACAGGAAGAATAGATTTTATATATTTGCATCACTATTTCAAGGCGGTAATTCTATGGAAATGACATTTGCTATGATCAAACCCAACGGCGTCAAGTCGGGGCTTATCGGTCGAATTTTGGATCGCTATACCGGAGCGCGTCTGGCGGTTGTGGGGCTCAAATTGCACCAGATGACTTCGGAAGAGGCGCGGGGCTTTTATGCGGAACACGTGAACAAAACGTTTTTCCCGGAACTCGAAGAATACATGACAAAGGGACCTTCGGTGATGATTGCCCTTGCCGGTGAAAATGCGATTGCCGCCGTACGGGCGATTAATGGAGCTACAAATCCGGAAAAAGCCGAACCGGGAACCCTGCGTTACGATTTTGCTCCGTCGATGACGGAAAACGTCGTTCACAGTTCCGACAGCCCGGCCAGTGCGGAACGCGAAGTGGCTTTCTGGTTCAAAAAAGAAGAACTTTATGATTACGCCGCAGCCTCTCAAAAGGCTTGCAAGGTTCTCGGTTAAGTTTTCGTTAAACACAATTAAGGAGACAAAAACCTCATGCAATGGATAATCAAATATCTGACTTCCTCCATTGGTAAGAAGCAGATTATGGGTTGCTCGGGTGCTGCGATTGCGCTCTTCGTTTTAGGGCACATGATCGGTAACTTGCAACTGATCAATTTAGATCAGGCGGCGGCGCAGGCGCATTACAATGCCTACACGCAGCTTCTCACGGGAATGAAGCCTATCATCTACTTTGTAGAAATCGGGCTCATCGCGATTTTCTTCATCCATATTTTCCTTGCTATCAAACTTAAAATGGAAAACCGCAAGGCTCGCGGTCCCGAATCCTATGAAGTGAATGCGCGCAAGGGCAAGAAGACTTTTGCGAGCTTTACCATGATTTGGTCGGGTCTTATCATTCTCGGCTTTGCCATTCAGCATTTGATGACTCTCAAGTTCGGAGCGCATTATCTGTATGAAAATGAAGCCGGGCTCGTGATTCGCGATATGTGGCTCACCACTATCGATATGTTCGCCAATCCTCTTTGGACGGTTTTCTATCTGGTTGCCATGTTTGTTATCGGCATGCATTTGTTCCATGCGATTTCTTCGGCGTTCCAGACTTTGGGCATCGCTCACCAGAAGTGGACGCCGATTATCGATTTTATCGGAATGGTTTACAGTGTCGTCGTGGCTTTGGGATTTGCTTTTGAAGCCGGCTTCAGCTGCTACATTGCCCACCAGCCGGGGACGGAAGCACTCCGCAATGCGGCCCACCAGAATCAAAATGTTCTGGAACAGAAAAAACAGGCTCAGGAAGAAGCGGCGAAGGCCAAGAAGGTCTCCTTTGCTGTTTCCGCTGATGAATTTCAAGTTTCTTACATCGTAGAAGGAGATCGCTAAGATGAAACTGGATGCTCATATTCCTGGTGGAAATATCTCCGAAAAGTGGACTCGCCATAAATTTGAACTTAAACTGGTGAACCCCACGAACAAGCGTAAATTCAAGGTGATTGTGGTGGGAACCGGTCTTGCCGGCGCAAGCGCTGCCGCTTCTCTCGGAGAACTCGGCTACAATGTTCTGGCTTTCTGCTATCAGGATTCTCCGCGTCGTGCCCACTCGATTGCCGCTCAGGGCGGTATCAATGCGGCGAAGAATTACACGAACGATGGCGACTCCGTTTACCGTCTGTTCTATGATACGGTAAAAGGCGGCGATTTCCGTGCTCGTGAAGCGAACGTGCACCGCCTTGCCGAAAACTCCAATTTGATTATCGACCAGTGCGTGGCGCAGGGCGTTCCTTTTGGACGTGACTACGGTGGACTTCTGGCTAACCGTTCTTTTGGCGGAACCCAGGTTTCCCGCACGTTCTATGCTCGTGGACAGACCGGACAGCAGCTTCTTCTCGGCGCTTATCAAGCTCTGATGCGTCAGGTGGCGAAGGGTTCTGTCAAGATTTTCCCTCGTCGCGATATGCAGGACCTGGTCGTCATCGACGGCAAGGCTCGCGGGATCGTGGTTCGCAATCTGGTGACGGGAGCTTTGGAAAGCTACGAAGCGGATGCGGTCTGCTTGGCGACTGGCGGCTACGGCAACGTGTTCTATCTTTCGACGAATGCGAAGGGCTGCAATGTCAGCCCGGCTTGGCAGGCTTATAAGAAAGGTGCGCTCTTTGCGAATCCCTGCTACACACAGATTCACCCGACTTGCATTCCGGTGACGGGCGATCACCAGTCCAAGCTGACTTTGATGAGCGAATCCCTCCGTAATGATGGACGTATCTGGGTGCCGAAAAAAGTCGGCGATACCCGTCCGGCAAATGAAATTCCGGAAAGCGAGCGCTATTACTATTTGGAAGAACGCTATCCGTCTTTTGGAAACCTGGTCCCGCGTGATGTGGCTTCCCGCAATGCGAAGATGGTCTGCGACAAGGGCATGGGTGTCGGTGCGACGAAACGTGCCGTTTATCTGGACTTTGCCGATGCCATCAAGCGTATGGGTGTCGCAGGCGTTTCCGCCAAATACGGCAACCTGTTCCAGATGTATGAAAAAATCACCGACGAAGATCCGTACAAGGTTCCGATGCGCATCTATCCGGCTTCCCATTATACGATGGGCGGCCTCTGGGTGGACTACAACCTGATGAGTACGATTCCGGGCTGCTTTGTCTTGGGCGAAGCGAACTTCTCGGACCACGGTGCGAACCGCTTGGGCGCATCCGCTTTGATGCAGGGACTTTCCGATGGCTACTTTGTCATTCCTTATACCATCGGCGGTTACTTTGCGGGAACCAAGCTCGACAAGGTCAGCGCTTCTGATCCGGCTTTCAAGGAAGCGGAAAAGAATGCGATGGAACGCCTGAACAAGATTCTGAACATTCATGGAAAGAAGAACGTTTCCGAAATCCATCGCGAATTGGGTCAGGTCATGTGGGATTATGTCGGGATGGGCCGTAACAAGGAAGGCTTGGAAAAAGCGCTGGAACGCATTCCGGAAATCCGGGCGGAATTCTGGGAAAATGCCAACGTGCTCGGTGCCGAAGGCGATTTCAACCAGAATCTGGAAAATGCCAACCATGTCGCGGACTTCCTGGAATTTGCCGAACTTCTCGCTCGCGATGCTTTGCACCGTGAAGAATCCTGCGGCGGACACTTCCGTGAAGAACACCAGACCGCAGAAGGCGAAGCCATGCGCGACGACGAAAACTTCTGCTATGTCGGCGCCTGGGAATACAAGGGCGATGGCCAGATTCCGGAACTTTCCAAGGAACCACTCACATTTGATAATGTTCACCTCGTGACGCGGAGTTATAAGTAATGAGCGATAATATGCATCTGACTCTCAAAATCTGGCGTCAGAAGAACGCCAATACAAAAGGTCAATTTGAAACGGTAAAAATTGACGGCATTTCTCCGGATATGTCTTTCCTTGAAATGCTTGACATCGTAAACGACCGGGAAATGAAACAGGGCAAGGAAGGCTTTGCTTTTGACCACGATTGCCGTGAAGGTATTTGCGGAATGTGCTCCCTGGTCATCAACGGTATGCCGCACGGTCCCGATCATGCCATTACAACTTGCCAGCTTCATATGCGCAAGTTCAAGGATGGCGATACGATCGTCATCGAACCGTGGCGCGCTTCGGCATTCCCGGTCATCAAGGACTGTGTCGTGAACCGTTCCGCTTTTGACCGCATTATTCAGGCTGGCGGTTATGTCAGCGTGAATACCGGTGCGGCTCCGGAAGCGGCGTCTCTCCCGGTTCCCAAGGATAAGGCGGATCGCGCATTTGATGCGGCTGCCTGCATTGGCTGCGGAGCTTGCGTTGCCGCTTGCAAAAACTCTTCGGCAATGCTCTTTGTCGCAGCAAAGGTCAGCCATCTTTCCTACTTGCCGCAGGGCAAGGTCGAAGCGAAAAAACGCGTTCTCGCCATGGTCGCCCAGATGGACAAGGAAGGCTTTGGCAACTGCACGAACCTTTACGAATGCCAGGCGGCCTGCCCGAAGGGTATTACCGTGGATTACATCGCCAAGATGAACCGCGAATATCTCGGAGCGACCGTTTCGTATGCCGAAAAGGTTTACGGAAAGGACTGATCGTTAAAAGGATTCGATATTCGCCCCGCCTGATGGCGGGGCGTTTTGTATGGCGGGGAAGAAGGCTTGACGTACAAAAAATGCCCGCCTTGGGGCGGGCACTCGTATTCATAACGAAAGGCTACTCGGAAATTTTTGAAACCGCATTCCAGAATTTCCGTTTCGCCTCCCGCATTTTTTGCCGCCGGGCATCTTCTGCCGATTTTTTATAGAAAACGGATTCGTCGGAGGGTGCATATCCCATCGCGTTGTGGACGCATTGGGAAAATGGATTGGCATAATTCGTACTGTTTATATAGATGAAACTGACGTATTTAATTTTATCACCCTGATCGTTATAGCCTAAATTGAATCCAAAATAATCTTCATTTTCTGCACTACAATAGGGTTCAATCAAATCATTGTCAAAATTGCTATCGTAATCGATGTCGTAAAATTCACAAGTGGTTCCGTCGATGGTTACATCCATGGAGACATTTGTCCTATACAAATCAACTTCCCAGTTTTTGACAGAGATATCCACAGTTTTCCCGTTCAGTACAAAATTTGCTGAATTTTTCTTCCAGGAGTTTTTTTGAATGCCCAGCTCTTGAACGGTGCTTTCAACTTTTGCAGAAACGTCTAAAAGGTAGTTTTTCGAGCTATATCCTATATTGCATTGGTCATCAGTGTCATTCAAACATTCCAAAAGTTGAACCATCGTTTTCGTTTTAGTGAAATCGCCATCGGCTTGGGGGTATTGGCTGTTAAGGCGGACGCTGAACTTGAATACGGAATTGTCCTTGGATATATGAAGGGTTCTATTCACTAAAAGAAAGGATTCGTATTTATCATCGTCACACTTCATTTCTCCTTCATAACTGTAATAGCAATTCGCTTCTTGCCAATCGCCTTCGATAACGCCGGCTTTGCCTCCGACAAAAATCAGACTGCTTTCGTAAGAGAACTCTTCGTCCCAATTGTCGTAATTAAAGAAAACTAGGGTGTCTCCGAAAAAGCGATACTTGATGAGGTTAAAAGGTTTTATTTTTTGTATCGAGTAAGAATCCTCGTCTTTTGCACAGTAAGAATTCATGTCCTCGTCAAACAAAATGGTTGAATCCTCTTCATTGATGATGAGCTTCGTTTCCAGATTTATCCCGTCGCTCAAAGACGGCGAAGTGCTCGAAGAGTCGTCGGAGCAGGCGGTGAATGAAAGCGAAAGGGCGGCAGCCGCCAGACCCATTTTGACAAAAGAAATTTTCATAGTTCCTCCTTTTTGTATTTGAAACTTGGCGAAAAAAGTAGAATAAAAAGGGAAGTGTGACAAGGAATTTAATGGTCAATGGCTGCTGCATTCGCTATGGAAGCCGACTTGACAAGCGCGAAACACAAAAAATGCCCGCCTTGGGGCGGGCACTCGTATTCAAAACGAAAAGTTACTCGGAAATCCTTGAAACCGCGTTCCAGAATTTCCATTTCGCATCCCGCATTTTTTGCCGCCGGGAATCCTCTGCCGATTTTTTATAGAAAACGGATTCGTCGGAGGGCGAATTTTCTATTGCACTATGGACACATTGAGTGAAATCGTTGCCATTATACTTTTCATACTCATAAACCAATTCAACTGTGTTTCCTTTGGCATTCGTGACGGTGGTGTAGTCAAAATAATCTTCATTTTCTGCACGGCAATAAGGAACAACAGCATCATCTTCAAAATCCACATCGTAAAATTCGCAACTAGTGCCGTTTATAGACACGGTTAGCGCAATATCGTGAGTGTAATAGGATCTTTCAAATTTATTGACAACGATATCCACGGTTTTCCCGTTCAGCACGAAATTCGCCGCATTTTTCTTCCAGGAGTTTTTCTGGATTTCGAGTCCTTGGACAGCGGCTTCTATTTCTTCCGAAACATCTAAAAAATAATCTTCCTCATATCCTTGAATGCAGGTGTAATTACCGTCTAAGCATTCTAAAAGCTGGAGCATGGCCGGTGTTTTTATAAAATCGCCTTTGGCCTGCGGGATATTGTCGCTATAGCGGAAATTGGATTGGATGGTCGCAGAGCTTTTCGAAATACGGAGAGTCATGTCCTGGATAAGATAGTCATCTTCGTCGTCGCAATCCATTTCTCCATCATAGCCGTCATAGGAGCAATTTATCGATTGCCAAGTACCGTAAAGCGAACCGGCTTTGCCTCCGACGAGAACCGGATAGCCTTCCAAAGAAATTTCGTCGTCCTCTTCGTCATATTCAAAGAAGATCAGAGTGTCGCCGAAAAAACGATATTTGAATATGTCCGGAGAAATTTGTATTTTGTCTATCGAATAGGAATCCCCGTTCTTGACGCAATAGTCTTGGCTTGTATAGTTGAATGTAATCGTTGATGCCTTGGCGCGGGCTATCGCCAATCTGGCCGACCACGAAAATCTCGACGATTTCTCGTGGAATTGATTTTTGCTGACAACAGGAAACGACTTTGAATCCGAAATGGGGAATCTGTGCGGCCATTGGGTGCAGATTTTCTACTTTAAAAGAAAAAAGAGATTGAAAATGAAAAATTGGAAATGTTTTCCCGCGATTTTCTGCGTACTTGCGCTTGTCTCCGGAGCTTTTTCGGCTCCCAATGACGACGAAGATATTCGGATTGTAAAAGTCAATGACAGCAATTTTGAACAGGAGATTTTGCAATCCGACAAGCCGACGATTTTGGAATTTTCTTCGACCAGTTGCCCGCCTTGCCTCATCATGATTCCCACGCTGATAAGCATCGCCAAGAATTATCCGGATATCAAGGTGGCGTCTGTGGGAATCGACGAACCTGGCATTGAAAAAATCAAGAACACGTTCCCTATTCAGGCTTTTCCCACATTTTACTTTATTAAAAACGGGCAGATTGTCCATCGGGCTATCGGTGCCATCAAGGAAGAGGAAATGCTCGCGGCTCTGCAATACACGCCGAAAAAAGAAGCCAAAAAGAAACAGGCGAAGAAAAAATCGTCGAAAAAGAGAAATCTTTCGTGCTCGGTGAATGGACAGTTTAACGGTTTGAAAAATCACGTGACGATTTCGTTTGTATTTGGCAAAGAGGAAATTGAAAACGTGGATATTGTGACGGATGTTTTTGTGCCGCCCGAGTTGGAATCGCATCGCGAAGAAATGATGGCGAAAATTCGCGCCAGCGGAAAAGGGGACGTGTCGCCGACGTTGACGGGTTTTCAAATGCACACGGGAAACGACAGCCGTTTTATGAAAGCGATGGACATGAAACGCACTTCCACTTACGGAGAGATGAAAGCGGGGCTGGAATTGCAAGGATTTTCTTGCAAATGATGGCGAGGATAGACGCTTCTCGTCAAGAGGAAGACGGCTGAAGGGCGGCTTTGAATTGCCGTTTTGCTAAACGAAAAATCCCGGACAGGATGTCCGGGATTTTTGTGGTTTTGGATTAAAGAGTCAGCATTTCCCGCCAATGGGAAAGAGCAGCAGTTGCAACTGGTAAACTTTGTCGGCGTTTTCGTCTTCGTCAGCGATTTGGGCGATTTCTTTGCGGAAAGCGCTCATCCGTTCGACAATTTTTTCGTACCCGCTTTGGGAAATGCCGAGAGTGAGGCTGGAGCAGTTTCGGGTGTTGGGCGGATCCCTGTCGATGGATTCTGCGCCAAGAGCCAGACAGCGTTGGTGAAATCCGCGAAGGGCGAGTCGAGACGTGCGGTCGCCTGTGGTGATGTCTTTATTGACGAGCGCGTAGGAACCGTCCGCTTTTTTTTCAATCAGGTCGCATTTTTCCAAAAGTTGAACGGATTCTTTTGCTTCTTCTACGGAAATCGCCGGATGGACGGACTTGGCCAGTTCGGCGAAATTCCCATGGAATCCAAACATGCCGATAAGAGAACGGACGACTAGGTGACGCCAGTGCGAATAGACCTGAAATTGATAAAAGGCTAGCTGATGCTGGCCGGCTGTAAATCGGACGATTTTTAATTCGGCTTGCATTTTCTGAAACCATTGATTTTTTTCATCCATGGTTTCTGCTTGATTGAACCAGACGAGCGCTTCAAAAAAGGCGGATTCCCGTTTTCCAAAATGAAGCCCGGAGGAAATTTTCTGAATGCTCTGTGCGGAAAGGTTTTTGCTACCCTGCATCACCCGACTGATGAAATCTTTGGCCTTGAACCCGATTTTGTCGGAGAATGCGCGCAGAGAAAAAGCGGGATTGTTGTTTTTTTTCGACTGGTAATAGTCGCGCAAAAATTCCCTGTAGTCCAGGTATTCAAAAATTTTGCGTTCTGTTTTTTTCTCTGCCATGTTCAGAATGTAGATAAATCAAAAGATGGAAGCCGCTTTTGCGCACTTTTAGTGTTGTCTAGAAACAACGGGAAAATGAAGGATGTTTTCATGGGAAAGAGGAAATTTTTTCAGGAGATCGCTGGAATGGCAGCCGTTTTCAGCTGGAATATCCGAGATGCGGGTCACGGCTGCGTTCTTGATTTCAAAAATGCCTTGGTTTTCAGGGAAGATTTCGTCTTTGGGGCAAATTCTTCCCGAAAATTCTCGATGTTGCTCGGCGAATTTTTGCAGGTAGGCAGGAACGTCGAGAATGCGGCAGATGCCGAAGTTGGCGTCTTCGCTGCCGAAATCAAAACCGTCTTCGGTCATAAATGTCAAGGGCGTTGGCTGATTTTCGCTGAAACCGAAATCGGTTTGCCATGCTTTGAAGTCTTTGTTGTCTTGGATGGTCCAGACTGCCAGACAGCCGTTGTTGCGGGCGCTTTCCAGAGCCGAAAGAATCAGCTTTTTGGCGAATCCTCGCTTTTGAAATTCCATGTTCGTCGCCAGTCCGTAGATGTAGCCTACTTTTCCCCACGAACTTTGAAATTCCAATAAATGCAGCATCGAGGCGAGCGAATTCCCTTCATACAAAGTCTTTCGCGATGAAGGATTGGAGTACGGATAAATGAAAGTCGCCAGAAATTCGTTGGAATCTTCGGGAAACGCCGTTTGCCAGAGCCGCCAGATTTTGGCTTCTTCGGAATCTTTGGAAAAGGCAAAAAACTCTTCGGAAATTTTGTCGGGGTAATAGGAAAGTTTGGACTTACGCAGTGAAGGAAGCCCCATGTCTTCTTCACGATTGATGTATTGGATTTCTTCGGGAAGGTTTTGTGCGGTAAGCTGGTTGATTTTGGCGTAGGCACCTTCGTAACGGGCATCCGCTTTTTCGGCGTGTACACAAAAAGTGTTGCCGTTGATTTGGGAACCGTAGGAGAAAGCGATGGGATTGTCGTTTTCTTTTAAAATAACTCCGAAGAGTTGGAGTGCATCGTAATGCTCGATGGAAAGCCGAATCATTTCCTTTTCTTGCAGGATGGTCGTCGTGATTTTTTCCTGGGATTCTATCCATCGATTTAAAAGGGCGTATAAAGACTCTCTGTCTTTTGCTGTATCGATAATGTGCCAGGTGGCGTTCGGGTGCTGCTTGTCGAATTGCGTGATGTGGTTTCGTTTGGAATGCAGTTTTCTCCCGCGGAGAAAGGCGAGCTTTTCGCGGCTATACAGATAGTTGCCAAAGCTGCGGTCTTTGTAAAAGTAGAGGGCGCGGGATTCGGGAAAGTCTTGAATTGCTTGGACAAAGCTTTCGGAGAGCGAGAAGAATCGGACGGGTTGATTTTCTTGAGCGGCGTCTTGAAAGATGAATGCAAGGACTTCTTGTCGATTTCCGTTTCCAAGTGGCTCCAGATACGCCCATTTTTCGGAACCGGCGATGTGAAATCGGATGACGAGAAATCCGCTTTCTTCGCACCAGACGGTTTTGTAGAATTTTGCCCACGCGTAAAGGTTGGCGAAAGCGTAATCGCAGCATTGCTTGTTGGCAGCTTTTAGGTATTTTTCGAAAATGGATTTGTGGTGGATTTCAATAGATTGAAACATATCGTTAAAAAGAAAAGCTTTCGTATGGCGAAAGCTTCATCAAATCATTTTTTTCTTTTCTTGGAATTTTTCTTTTTGGACTTGGAAGATTTGGATTTTTTGGATTTGGAAACCTTGGGTGCAGGCGGCTTCTCTTCTTGAACTTGAGCCGGTTCTTCCGGTTCGGTTACAGAGGGCTGCTGAAGTTCTTGCAGGGCGCGATTCGCTTCTTGGACAAATCGACCGTCCGGGAAACGCTTCAGGTAAATCTGGTAGTCTTTGACGCTGTTGCTTTCTTGAACCAGCCGGAAGATGCACTCTTCCGCTTCGTTGCGGAATTGTCCCTGGGGGAAGTTGGCGAGATAGTCCAGATAAGCCTTGAAGTTGTTGGCCTCCTGCGCCTTTTTGAAAATCTGGTAGTCGCCGATGATTTGCAATTTGGCTTCGACTTCTTTTCGGTAGGCGGAGTTGGGATAGTATTGCAGGAACATCTCCATCATTTCGGGATCGTTGGATGCCATGACCTGCTTGAAACGGGAATCTTCTTGAGAGACTTGGTATTCTTTAAGTTGAACCTTGTTGGAATCCAGCGTGCTGTAAAGCTGTTCCTTGGTGGCGAGGTCTTCCGGGTGGCAGAAGGCCAAGTAGCTTTCCAGAACGTCGTTGAATTGCGCCTTGGTGTATTTTTCGCTCATGTCCGGCAACTGGCCGTCTTCGAGGAAGAATCGGTAGTCGCGTTCAATCGCCATGCAGTCCCAGTCGGAAAGGGTGTCCTTGACTTCGGAATTATTGCGGAGCTGGGCGTCCCGGTCGCGGAGGGCAAAGCGCATTTTGCGATCCCGCCGGCTTTCCCTGCCAAATTCCAGGGAAATTTCCAAGGCGATGCGCACGGGGAGCTTCGTTTCGATTTTTGAGAAGGTCACGCCGGAATAGGCACCGGGAATGGACAGGTCTTCGGAAGAGCTTTTGAAATCCGGAGTCGCTTTGATGTCTTCCAAAGTGCTGAACGCTTTTTTAGCGTGCAACCCAATCTTGAGGTCGCCGTCCTTGAAAATTTCGACCAGACGGTATTCCAGCCCGCCTTCCACAAAGTAGCTCAGTGCCGTTTCGGAATGCGTCTTGGTCGTCGCGGTCTGCTTGTCTTCAAAACGGATGTACTGGAGCCCGATTCCCCCTAAAATGCGCAGGTCGAGATTGCCGACCAGATTGACGGAAAATCCCGCAAGTCCCGCCGGATTGAACGACATGAAAGAAAGCTCGTTTCCGCTGCCGGATTGTTCGGCGTCGTTGTACTCGTAGTCGGCTCCCGAAGAAATGCTGCCGAACTGGAACTCCCCGAATTGGGCACCCAGCCAGATGGTAAAAGGAACGTCGGCTTTAAAGAGCGGAGTGAAAATCGGGTTGAAAAGGAATCCGACGGACATCGGAACGGTGTACACTTCTTCGTCGATTTTTTCGGTGAGGTATTGCCCTTCGCCTTCGAAGCTGATGGGTGTATAAGGTTCAACCTGGAAAAATGTCTGGGTATGCCAATTCGAACGTTCGAAGTCAGCGCCAAAGGCAAGGCTTGCAGCAAGGAGGGGGAGTAAAATTTTACGCATCGACTATAATTTACTTTCTTGGAGCGCAATCGTTTTTCGGAAAAAAGGAAAAGGAGCGAAAAAAAGTGCTTATTGGGAGCGTCATGCCCGAGTATTTTTTCCCGCATCCGCTTTTTTAGAAAGTGAGAAGGATGCCCGTCGCCAAAAGTCCGCCCGCCGCGATGAGGAAGCCGGTTCCCAGATAGCGCTCTTTTTTGGAACGGTCCGCATAGCGGTGGTTTTCGCGGACAAGCTTTTGAAAATTCTCGCCCTGCCCGGAACTCGGCAGGGAAAGTTCGTCTTTGATGTCGCGGGCCTTGTCCCTGTCCTTGTGGGAAAGGTAGAGCAAAATTCCCCCGGCGACAGCTGGAGCCAAGGAAACGCCCAAGGAGACTTTTCCCCAGAAAATGCGCTTTTGAATTTGCTGAAAGACCCGTTGGTTTTCAACATCCTGCGGCGATTGCAGGGAATCCAGGCGGACTTCGACAACGGTTCTGCTGGTGGCGTTTACCCGGAACTGGACGATGGAATCGCGAAAGCCCTCTTTCCATAAATGGAGACTTGCGGGCCCCGGCGTCTGCGTTGTCAGGATTTTTGGGCTTTTCCCGATAGGACGGCTGTGGGGAGTCAGATCGTCTGCTTCAAAAATCTGCGCACCGGCGGGAATCGTGCGAATTTCGACTTCGGGCTGGACGCGCTTCAACTGCAAATTGACCTTGGCCGTATCGCCGGGAATCGGACGGATGGTCGCCTTGTTGGCCCAAAGGGCGTGTTCCATTTCCCAGTAGGCTTCCAATTCGATTTTTCCCGTGTCCAATGTGGCGAAGGAACACGGAGTTTGACAGATGACTTCTTCGCCTTTACGGGACAGGTTGGCCCCCTCGGGATCCGTAACGACTTGGATAAAGCTCTTGGTGGATTTTTCCCTTTCGGGTTCTTGGTAGTTGCCATTCGCCTTTTGAATCCAATGCATAAAGCGGTTGTCCGAAAGCAATTCGGTAGTTGCTTTTTTGGCGGAAATGGTCAGCTTTTCTGTTTTCTGCGATTGAGTGGCAAAATGAAAGCGGTGCAAAAGAAGGTCCAGACTGTCCTGGTGTTTTGAAGGCAGCACTTCAAGACTCCAGATGGAGTGGGCGTTTGGGGCTTCTTGGATAATGCACGGCGAGTCGTGGCAATGGGGGAAATCCTGTGCGGTGACGCAGATGGGATGTTCGCCGAGTTCGCGCAGGGTTTGCATTTCTAAATCTTGCAGGCGAATGGCCAGGAGGGAATCAATCGGGCGGCGGATGGCAGGAAAAACGAGGGCTTTCCCGGTGAAGTCCGTTTGCGGCTGCGGTTCGGTTTCTGGCAAATTGCCCGTGGCGGAATCCAGAACGGACTGCGAAAGGTTTTCCAGCAGGGAATCGGGCAAAGGATTTCCATTGGAATCGAGCAGACTTTCTATTCGGTTTTTTAAAATTTTGACCACGGTGAAGGTGTCGGCGATGAATCCGCCAAAGAAAACCGTATCGCTGGAAATTTGGAGGAGCTCTGCATTTTGGGTGGCGCCAGAAACGAGTTTGATGGAAACGGGAATGCCTCGCTGGGAAGCTTCGGCGAAAAGAACGGAAAATGCTAGGGAAAGAATGATGAAAGTCTTCTTCATCGTCTGCTCCTAAAAATAAAACACGGCTGCTGCCGCAAAAAGGACTGCGCTGATGCCTAGAGAAACAAAAGAAGCTGTCCGAAAATGCTTTCCGCTTTGTTTCTCGTTATGAAAATCCCGCTGGAAATTTTTGAAATTTTCGCTTTCATGGATAATGCTTTTTTCCATTTTGTCCCTCGCGTCTTCCGCCTCTCGAAATTTCATTTCGGCAATTCCGGCAAAAGCTCCCGACAGGGCGAGCGGAACAAATCCCGAATAGAAAAGGACTTTTCCAATGCGCCTGTTTTCCCTTTTGGCGATGATGGCGTTCTGCCATTCCAGCTTGTCTAAATCCGATTCTTCTTGAAGCTCTATCCAGACAAAATTTTTACCGGGATAGCGGAGATGAATGTCAATGGTGGTGTCTGCATAGCCTGGCTTAAAAAAGGTGACTTGCACAATGGAATCTTCGGCGGAAAGGTTCAGCGAATCCGGAGTAACGGCTTGTGCTTTGGATACAAATGAATCGGGGCGTTTGCCGGTATAGACTTCGGCACCTGCGGGCCATGTGGAAATGCGCAAGGATTTTTGAGGGGCTTCTCCAAAAATCGGCACGCATAAAAGAATGAAAGAAATCAAAAGGACTTTCACAATTCCTCCGGATTGAAGGGACCCGAAAGGAACAGGGAGTCGCCAAGGGATTCGATTTTCCAGAGAATCGGCACGGAAAGATTGCCCGCATAATCGCGAAGAGAAATGAAAAGGTCGCACTCGTTGTCACACGTGGGGAAAATTTGAAGGACATCCTTTCGGATGGTGCGGCTGAGGGTGTCGCCGGAAAGCTGAACCAGAATGGATTTAGAAGAAACTCCGGAGCCAGCGTCAAAAAGGGAAAAGACGAGGGAATCCGATTTGGCAATGCGTCTGAGGATGGGAGCGCAGATGGGCGGAATGGTATCGAGCAGAGTCAGCGTATCCAGAATGTTGTATGTAGATGGGGAAATCGCAAAAGATTTTTGAACGGGAGAGTATTCCCAAAGCAGGGAATCGAAAACCGTAATTTGCAAATTCCCTTCAATGGAAATATCTGAAAATTGAATCGTGGAGGGATTTTGAGAAAATGTGTGAATCGCAATCGTGTCGCCGTTTTCTTTTTGCAAAATGGCTTTGCCTGCGGGAGATTGTCCCGGGGACAAAGAGCGGTAACGAACGGGAACAAGAATGTGAGAAAATTCGGTTCCGACAAGAGCGGTGTAAAAGGTCTGGATTTCAGAAGTGTCGGCATCGAAAGTGTAATCCGAATCGGGAACTTTAGCGACGACTCCCCAGAAAAAAGCGAAGGACGTGTCTGCGAGGTAATTGGAATCGCCTACAAAAAATGGGCCTTTGATTTGGTAAGTTCCGTTGCAGGGAATGCTGTCGTAAGGAAAATCCCAAAGCGCATTTTTTTCCATGGACAAATAGAGGGAACATTGTACATTTTGCCAAGAGGCAACGCCGTCGGTTTTTACTTCAAAAATCATTCCGCTGGAATCCAGAGCGTTGAATTGGTTAAACCCGTTGACCGGGGATATCGGAGAAACCGAAATCGGAGTGGTTACATACAAAGTCAGCGTATCGGAAAGGGTATCGTCAAAATAATCAATTGTTTGGAGAATCACAGGAAAGACGCCCGTGTCGGGAAATGCATAAGAAAGAGACGATGTGATATAGGATTTGTCTTCGATTCGCCAGATGAAATTTTTGACATAGTCCGAAGTGTAGTCGTTGGGTACGCGGGAACCGTTGATTTGAATCTCGGCGATGAAACGCCCGGAAGTGCCTTGGAGTGTTTCTATTTCTCGGAGGTTCGCAAAATCCTGATAGGAGCTGCCGTAATAGGAAGAAGGAACAAAACAGATGGACGAAATGAGTTTTGGAATGTTGTCTTCATCGACGCGGGGCGCGTTTTCACAGCTCCAGCAGCAGAGTAAAATCAAGAATCCGCAAATTTTTTTCATCCGGAAATTCCATTGACATAAAGGGTGAATGCATTTTCAAAACGGGCACCGCTTTCGTAGAGAATGACGACTCGGATTCTATTGGCGGGCTTTTTGAATAAAGTCCCAGAGAATTTTTTCTGTGCAAAATCGGATTCGGCAGAAGCTTCCCCGTCCCAAGAACCGTCTTCGTCAATGTCCCAGAAAAAACGTTTGGGTTGAAGGTGGGGACAGCGATTGGCAATAGGAATGACGATGGAAGAATCTTTTTCTATCAGCGTATCGCCAAGGCTTTGAACGCAGGATCTATCTGGAGAAATATAAAGGTCGTTCTGGGAAAAATTGCCGGCGCGATCTTTGGCGGAAATCGTGAGAGGGTGCCAGATAAAGGAAGGCGAAAGTTCTGCGGTAAAAAGACGAAGCGTGTCGTTTTTCAATTCCCACGTTTCGTAAGGCGTTCCGTCGATAACAACATCGATATTTTCAGAAGGAATGTGAAAACCCGATTCTACAAAGAAGAATAGGAGAGTGTCTGCAAAAGGCAATGAATCGTTCATACATTTTTCGCAGAGCAGAATGGGCGAGACGGTATCCCGAATGGAAATGTTGTCTATCTGGGTGATTTTTTGGGCTTGAATAGAAAAGGGAATGGTGTCGCTCGTGTAATCGGCATAGGTTTGATTTTTGAAAAAAATGCGATAGGGACCGGGCTCGAGATTTTGTAGGCTGAATTGGTTCTGGTTTTTTTGAACGGTGAAATTTGAAATTTCCGAATGCGTGGAATCCCAAAGAGTAAAGGAAATGGAGTCGCCGATTTCGGGTAAAGGGAGGATCAGAGAAAAGAATGCGCTTCCGGTTTGGGAGTTGACGGAGTCGGCTGTCCAAAAGGCCGCTCGAATCGTATCGTTTGCATCCATGCCAAAATCGTCACGAGCGGAAACTTGCCAAACACAACGCTCCAGCGGCGGCAATTTTTTTTGCCAAATGAATTGGGCGGACTTCAAAAGAGTGTCGGCGAACAATTGATTTCCGCATTCTAAACGAAAAGAATAATAGGTTGTCGCTAAAGAATTTTCGTTGGTGAAATTCCAGGCAAAGGAAATGGCGGAATCAAAAGGAAGATTTTGGCTGTTGTTTTGCGGGACGATTCTTGTGGCGTGCAGAACGGGCTCAGGAGCTGTCCAAAAGATGACGCTGTCGGTCAGCGTGTCGGAGAATCGATCCAAGAGCAGGAAACGGGCGATATGTTTTCCGGGCTCTGGAATGTTTGTGCGGTAGGAAAATTCAGACCGGATTTCTCCGGAATCGATTTGCCAGTAAAATTGATGGATGCGAATGGAACGGGAAGGCTCGATAATGGCCAAAAAGATAACGCTGTCGGAGGGAAGCAGGGTGTCCGTTTTCAGCCGGTTTTTGGAAGAATCCCCGAGATGCGTCAAGTAGGCTTGGACAGAAACCGTTTCGGCATCGGTCGGTTCAAAATAAACGCTGTCTTCGGAGCAGGCGGCAAGGAAGAGGGCCGCAAGAAAAAAAACGATGAATTTCATTCTTCCTCCACGACAAAAAAGCGGATGGTTTCCGAGGAATCCCGAAGGCCGTAGCCATCTTGAACAAAGACGCGGAAAGTATGGCTGCCCGCAGAAAATCCGGATTGGTATATTCGGGTCAGCGTGCCGACAGAAAAACGGGCGGAGTCCAATTCAAGAGTGAAAAAGAGAGAATCGTTTTGGTCGGGATCGGTTGCGGAATAGGCAAAAAGAAAAGCAGTTGTCACGTTTCCGCGGAGAGTGTCGCCGTTTGCGGGAATTGTCTTCGTGCTGATTTGGGGAGCGGTGTCAAAAACAAAGGAAAGGGGAAATGAAAGCGAGTTCCCGTAAGAATCCTGAGCGACAAGGGTGTCGGGAACGCGGCTCGTATCCGTTTTGAATTGAGCGTTGCTGGCGAGGATTTTCCCGTTCGCTTTCCAAGAAAAGTGCAGACTGTCTTCCAAGTAGGCGGGGGAGATTTTGGCTATGACGGAGAAGGAATCGTTCGGCGAAGCCTGTAATGTGGTTTTGCAAGGGGAACTGTTTTGAATGAGGCAAGCGGAAAGGGTGGGCGATTCCATCGATAAGACCGGCGAGTCCGGGACTTCTAAACACGCAAATAGAATCCCGCAGAACAGAAAAAGAAATATGAGCCGATCCAGAAACATATTCCTAAAATAAATAATCAAAGCGGTTTCTAAAAATGTATTTTCAAAAATCGTAGTAGGCAAGCGGCTTGGGGCTAGTGAAAAGTTGGGAACTTATATACAAAACTCCACCCGATTTACTTGGTTGGTGTGCTTCGACAGGCGGTTCCTGAGTTTATCGAAGGGCAGGGACCAGTTAAGAGTTGAGAGTTGGGAGTTGGAACTGAGAATTAAGAACTAAGAACTGATAACTGAAAATGATTCCTAACCACTAGTCTTTGCGGTATTCGATTCGGCTGCAAATCGGGCATTTTTCAGGAATGTGCCCCCGGGCGGGGCAATAGGATCTGCCGAAATAAATCATTTGCAGATGCCGCCGGTTCCATTCATCTTTGGGAAAAAGTTTTTTCAAATCGGCTTCTGTTTTTTGGACGGATGAACCGTCAGAAAGTTTCCAGCGGTTGGCGAGTCGATGGATGTGGGTATCTACGGGAAAGGCGGGAACGCCGAATGCTTGGCTCATGATGACGCTGGCCGTTTTATGGCCGACTCCGGGAAGGCTTTCTAAATCTTCAAAAGTGCGGGGGACTTCGCCGTCAAAACGCTCCAGAAGCATTTGTGACAACGCTTTGATGTGTTTGCTTTTTGCAGGAGCAAGTCCGCAAGGGCGGATGATTTCTTCGATTTTTTCTGTCGGGATTTGCGCCATTTTTTGAGGGGTGTCTGCCAGAGCGAACAAGGTCGGCGAAATCGCATTGACTTTTTTATCGGTGCATTGCGCGCTCAAAAGAACAGCGATCAGAAAAGTAAATGTGTTGGAAAAGTTCAAGGGGATGGCAGGCTCGGGATAGAGCTCATCCAAGATGTTTCCGATGAATTTGGCGCGTTCCTTTCGAGTCATTTGGCGGCGGTTTGTTTGCTGGAAAAATCGCGGGTAAAGTCCTGCTTCATTTCGAGGCTGGGCAGTGCGCAATCCGGATGTCCTATTTTAATGGCGGGAACTCCGGCAACGGTTACATGGGGAGGCACATCGTTGAGGACGACGGCACCGGCTCCGATTTTTGCGCCTTTACCGATATGGATATTGCCAAGAAGCTGCGCATGGGCTCCAATCATCACGCCATCGCTCACTTTCGGGTGCCTGTTTCCGGAGTCCTTTCCGGTTCCGCCCAGAGTGACGCCGTGTAAAATGGAGACGTCGTTTCCGATGCGGGCGGTTTCACCGATAACCAGATTGGTGGCGTGGTCCAAAAGAATGCCCCGTCCGATTTTTGCTGCCGGATGAATATCGACGGCGAATTTCTGGCTAATCAGGCTTTGCAACATTTCCGCCAAAAAGAAGCGGTTGTTTTTCCAAAAGACGTGTGCAATGCGATAGGCTTGCAACGCTTGGTATCCTTTGAAAAAAAGGAGTGGCTCCAGCATGGACTTGCAAGCGGGATCTCGATTGAGAGTGGCTTGCAAATCGGCTGCGGAATCTTCGGCGAGGGAAGGATTTTCCTGGTAGGCGCGAATAAAGAGAATTTCCAGTTGGGAGCGGCTGAGGAAAGAGCTGGCGAGTTTACGCGAAAGACCGACGGCGAGGATTTCCGAAAATGAGCTGCGAAAAACGATCTGCTCGTCGAGAACGGATTTGAGCAGCGGTTCCGAGGAGGAAAGCGCAAGCGCTTCTTTTACCAGGGCGGAAAAGATTTCTTTGGAAATTTCTTTAGAAGTTTCTTTGGGCATCGATCGTCTCCTGCCTTAAAATGCGGGCGGATTAAATTTAGAAAAAGCCGAAAAGAATCCGTTGCTTCCCAATTTTTTCAAGACTTCCAAAGCTTTGTTCGATGGAATCTGCGGAATCAGCTCGACGATTTTTGGCGGCAAGGGCTTTTTCAGTTGAAATTCTTTGGGAATGGAATCATTGCGGGAAAGCTGCCAAAGAATGGCGAGCTTCTGTAAAAAATCTCCCCAAGGAAAAGCGTCTCGTTCCGAGAAATGGATTTCTGCCGGGAGAATGCTGTCGCGGGCTTCGGCGATGGCGACGTCGGGGTAGCCCATTCGAACGAGGGTCATCTGGCGAGGGATATTGTTTGTCGCAGCCTGTGGCGGAATTTGTAAAATCAGTTCCATAAAATATCGGGTGGTGGTTTTAAATTTCGGGAAGGGGCAGCGGAAATGCTTGGCGAGCGCAGAGGACGTCGTTTGCCGAGAGTTCCACGGAAAAAATTTTTTCTTCGTGGTTGGCGACGAGAAGTTCGTTGCCGTTCGGATCAAAAGCGCAGCTGCTCGCGAATGCGCTCCCGGCTCTAGCGCAAGCGAGAACAAAGCATTGGTTTTCAATAGCTCTTGCCCGTAACAGCGTTTTGAAATGCGTGTCGCGGCTCTGCGGCCATTCCGCTTGGACAATGAAAAGAGAGGCGCCCGCTTTGCGGGCTTTCCGAAAATCTTCTGGAAATCGCAGGTCAAAGCAGATAAAGGGGAATGCGCAAAATCCTTCCCAAAAAAAGGAATCGCTTTCTGTTCCCGGCGCAAAAAGAGTGGCTTCGTCAGCAAAAGGATGGTGCTTACGGTAAATGGCGAGCGGATTTTCTCCCGTGGCTGCAAAGGCGGCAGTCCAATTTCGAAAACGGAAATCGCTTTGCGAAAAATTCTCGATTCCCCCGCCTAACACGGTACATTGTGTTTCTTTTGCCAAGTCCTGTAAAAAGCGAAAAGTCGGAAATTCGGGCGAGACGTTTTCCGCTAGTTCTTGGGAGGGACGAGTCAAAAAGCCCGTGGCGAACATTTCCGGAAAGACGAGAAGGCTTCCCGGTCGGGGAGCTTCTTTTGAAATCAGGGAACGGGCGTGTTCAAAAGTTCGCTGTTTGCCGTTTCTGTCGGGTTGCATTTGGATGAGGTATGCGGTTGCCATTTTTCTTAAGGTAGAAATTTTATATTTTGGGCAATACGCTATGCTGAAACGAATTTTACCCTTTTTTGTTTTGCTCCTGTCCGCTGGGGTTTTTGCTGCCCCGACGCAGATAATTGGAACGGTTTTGGAATCTGAAACGGATCATCCCTTGTCCTCGGTCTCTATTTTGTATGAATCGGGGCGTTCTTTGGGGGAAACCGATGGGAGAGGACGCTTTGAATTGACGGCGGATTCTCGTCATGCCAAGCTGATTTTTGCCAAGGACGGCTTTGACACGTTGCACGTTTCGCTGGACGATTTTGCCGATTTGCTGGATATTGTTGTCGTGATGCACACCAATGTGCGGAATTTGGGGGAAAGCACGGTTATTGGCGGCGGCACCAAGGCGGAGTGGCAGGAGCCTTCGCATATTTCGGTGGAGCAGCTCGAAGATGTTTCGGGAATGCGTTTTGACATTGCGGAACTTCTGGGCTCTGTCGAGGGTATTTCCGGGCAAAAGGATTTTTCGAGCGATTTCTTTTACGACGGCTCCCGGGCGGATGAAGTCGGCTATCACCTGGGGCGTTTGCGTATTCCCAATATGCGCCATCTGGATATCGGTTTTCCGGGGAATCTTTCGGTCATCAACCCGCATCTGCTCAGTTCCATTGCCGTTTACGATAATTACGGAGAAGGACCTGTGGGGCAAGGCCTTGCCACTTCCGTCGATTATATTCCGGAGACCCTTTCAGGCGAAGATTTTGTCTTTGGCGTTTCGGCGGGGACGACCATGCGCGAAATCACCGTGGGCGGGCCGTTCCTTTTTTGGGATTCGTTCCGTTTCAGTTTCCGCTGGCTGGACGGGGAAATGCTCAAGAACATGGGCGAAAAGTTTTTCACGGAATTTCGGAAGCGGGATTCAAACTGCGATGAATGCTCCACAGAAGGTTCGGATTCTTTCGACTTGACTTCTTTCGATCTGTTTGCCCAGCTGGCCGGGCACGATTCGCTGGAAAATCGCTGGATGGTGAATAGCATTTACAGCCGCGACGAATATGTGGTTCGGCAAGATACGACGACGGCTTTGGAAACTTCAAACAGCGTGGATATTGTCCGTGGACAGCGCACTTACGGCGTTCTGGGACTGGAATACCAGTCGCGTTTTGGCACCAGCTTCCATGCGGGTGTCGTGCGGGAAGAGGCGTCCGACACACTCCGGGATACGACCGGATTTCGGAAAGATGCTCTGGCGGAAAACGCTGCGTTTATCGACGGTTATGAACAGGACAAGACGACTTTCACTTTGGGCGCGGACAAGCCTTTTCCCGGCAGCCTTTGGGGGGCGAAACTTTCTGGGGCGTTGCTTTACGAGCACCACATTGTGACGCGGAAATGGCCCGATTTTTCCAAGACGCAGAAAACGGAAGTCCAGGCGAATGTCCTTTCGGGAACCAGCCGGATGACGTGGACGACCAATGCCCAAAAAACGATTTTTGCTTTTGGCGCGGTCGCCGATTTTGACGGTAACGGCTCTCCGATGGTTTCTTTGGATTTCGACAGAAATCTCTCTGCGGGAACGCCGGGAATCGCTGCGGGAGAAGGATTCCGGATTTTTGGAAATGCCGCTTGGCGTGGAGACTGGCGTGAAAAATGGAACGACGGAGAACTTGAAAGCGGCATTGTAACCGGTTCTTCGGCAAAATTGGGGGTGGGCTTTTCGCAAAAACGCATTAGCCTAAGCGCTCATGGATTTGGTCGTTACTACTTGAATCCGGAGTTGCCGGTGCCTTTGGCGTATGCGCACTACCGGGAACTTTCCGAAGCGGACTACGCTTGGGTGCTGGGAGCTGCCGCCAAGTTGGAAGCGCGCACATTGCACCATTTTGCGCTGGGGCTGAATGCGACGACGGTTTACGGTGAATACGCTTTGGACGACGGACGATCCCTTCCTTGGGAAGCGAATTCCCGTTTAGACATGGCGACTTCGGTTCGCTACTATCCACGCAAGGATTCTTTGATTTCGGTCATTCTCACTCATCATGTCGGCTGGCATCGTCCGCTGTATTATTATAAGGTAAAGCCTTCAAATTCCGCGACCCAGACCCTAGGCACTCGGGAAATCCACGACTACAATGAATTTGCGGATTTGTTCCGGACGGACGTTCGGGTCAATCTGGATTTGCCCGGACACATTTTCTTTTTCCGAAAAGTCCGTTTTTATGTGGAAGCGGACAATGTGTTTTCGGCGTTGGATTCGGGCTCGTTTAAATTTCTGGGTTCCGACAATTACCGGGAGCGTTCGCAGGTCACACGGGATAAGGATGGCAGAACTTCAAACGGCTACGATGTGATTCCCTTTATGGCGAAAGGAATGGGGCTTTATTTGCAATTCGGAGTCGAGGCGAACTTTGCCATTTAGCCGTTCGCTCTGGCTCTTGCTGCTTTCTTTGTTTGCCGTTTCTTCGGCAAAAGAAAAAGTGTTTGAACCGCGCCGCCCGGAAAAACCGCTCCGCTTTTGTGGGGAATATGCGAAATGGGAAAACTATGTGAAAGGGGACTCCTCCTATGTGGACTTGTCCGCATTTCCGGTTCGTTTGGATTTGCGCTATGCGACATTTCACAATATCTCCGGGCATGATTTGTATTGCGGGGCGGAACGGGCGTATTTAAAGTCGATGGCTGCAGAAAAACTTCGCAAGGCCATTGGCCTGTTGCAAAAAGAACATCCCGAATTGCGGTTTGTCATTTTCGATGCCGCACGTCCGGTTTATGCGCAGGCGCAGCTTCGAAAAGTTGTTGCGGGAACGCCATTCTCCGACTATGTTTCCAATCCGGTGCGGGGAAGCGTCCATAATTTTGGTCTGGCGTTGGATTTGACCCTTGCCGATTCGAGCGGAACCCTTTTGGATATGGGAACGGATTTTGATTCCTTTGAAGATCGGGCGGGAGAACGAGGGGAGGCTGCGGCACTCCAAAAGGGAACTTTGACGGCGGCGCAGGTGGAAAACCGCAAAATTTTACGCCGGATAATGAAAAAAGCGGGATTCATCCCGCTGCCTTCCGAGTGGTGGCATTTCAATGCCATCCCCTCTAAAACGATTCGGGCAACTGGCGAATTGCCGCCCTTTTAAGCCTGTCGTTGCAGGCGATTCCCACGCCTTCGTTTGGAATGGGATCCACCAGAATCAAGCGGTTTTCCGCTTTGTCCAGCAGACGCATAAACGCATAAAGATTCGCGGCGGCTTCTTTTACATCTCCGGATTCCGAAAGATTTAAAGTCGGGGGGATTGCCGACGTTTGATGCCCGAACGCAATGCGTACGGTGCCGCTTGGAAGTTTGGCATTCTGAGGAAGCTCTCCGTAAAAGAGGGGAACTTGCGGACGGTAATGGCGGTCGATCATTCCGGGGGCGAGCATCGGGCCTTTCGGATTGGATTTGGATTCTCGAATCGAAACGCTGCCGGTGACTTTCTGAATCATTTCGGGAGTAATTCCGCCGGGTCGTAGGATGACGGGAGTTTTTTCCGTAAAGGCGACAATGGTGCTTTCGACTCCGACTCCGCATGGTCCGCCATCAACAATGCCGTCAATGAGTTCGCCGAGTTGTTCCGCCACGTGTTCTGCCGAAGTGGGACTGACGTGCTGAAATAAATTGGCGCTGGGAGCTGCGAGCGGGACTTTTGCCAGCCGGATGATTTGCTGGGCAATGGGGTGGCTGGGAAAGCGTACGGCAACAGTGGGAAGTCCGCTGGTCGCCAGATCCGGAATCCGCTCCGTTTTGGGCAGCACGAGGGTCAAGGGTCCCGGCCAATAGGCTTCTGCCAGTTTTTTTGCCATCTCGGGGATTTCGGACGCCACGTTGGAAAGTTCTTCCAGCGCGGCGATATGCACAATCAGCGGATCAAAATGCGGACGCTTTTTGGCTTCAAAAATTTTGGCAAGGGCTTTTGCATCGTAAGCGTTTCCCGCAAGTCCGTAAACGGTTTCCGTCGGGATTGCCACAATGCCGCCGTTTTGCAAAATGCGAGCGGCGGCTTCGGGAGTTGTCCAAGGAGGATACATTTTAGCCTTCGGAATTTTGAGGTTCTTCCTGTGGCTTCTCGTTTTGGCTGTTTCCGAAAATGGTGTCGCAGGCGCTATTGAATCGCTTCCAGATTTTGTCGGAATCTTTGCGCGGTACCGCTCCGATTTCCCGCCAATGTTTGCGCAGTTGTTTGACTTCGTTTTGCGCATCCCGGCGGTTTTCGTCGTTCAAATTTTCTACAAGGCGTTCTGCTTCTTCGCAAAGGCGGATTTTATTTTGCAGGTTGTTTTCGCGCGCTTGTTCCTGAATATCCAGCTGGTCGCGGCGGCGGTTGAAAAAGTCGTCGCAAACGCTGCGGAATCGGGCGTACAGTTCTTGTTCTTCGACTCCGCAACGAGGCAAAGTGCTCCATTCGTTCTGTAGATTTTTGACGACTTCCGCACTCTGATTTGAACCGGCCGAGTCGAGAAGTTCAGAAATGGTTGTCACCATGGATTCTTTTTTCTGTTTGGCTTCTTCGACTGCCTTTTTGAATTCCGGATCGATTTCGGCGCGCTTTGCCGCATACCGGTTCAGAATTTCCCCGTAACGGTTTCGGACTTCTTCCACCTTGTCTTTAGGAACCATGCCGATGGCTTTCCATTCTTCGGCAGCATCGGCAAAGGCTTTTGCCGTTTCTGGATTTTCGGGATTGCCGTCTAGCGATTCCAGCTTTGCACAGAGGGCTTCTTTGGCTTCCAGATTTTTGATTTTGACGGCATCCATTTCTTCAAAGTGGGAACGCTTGCGGTTAAAGAACTGGTCGCAGGCCGAACGGAAACGGTTCCAGATTTCTTCGGACTTGGAGCGGGGAACCGGACCGATTTTTTTCCAGGCTTCTTGCAGGTCTCGGAATTCTTTGGACACGGCATTCCAGTCGGAAGATTCCGAAAGGGCTTCGGCCCGTTCGCAAAGGGCGGATTTCTTTTGGAAATTGTCTTCACGGAGAACGTCTTCCTGTTTGACAAATTCCTTGTGCTTGGCAAAGAAGGCGTTTTCCGCTGCGCGGAAACGGTCCCAAATCGGCTGGACGTTGTCTTTGGGGACCAAGCCGATGGCTTTCCACTTTTCCTGCAATTCCTGCATGACTTTGTATTTGTCGCGCCAATTATTGGCGTCGTCTTCGGAAGCGAGGGCTTCGACCTGCGCACAAATTTCTTCCTTCTCGGTGAGATTCTTTTGACGCTCTTCTTCCTGCTCTTTCAAGATGGGTTCGCACTTGGCCATGATTTCTTCAAAAAGGGTGCGGAACTTTTCGCGGAATTCGGTTAGTCTGGCAGAAGAAACCGGGCCGACGCTTCTCCACAGGTTGGTGAAGTGGCGAAGTTTTAAAAGCATCTCTTTGCTGGGTTCTTCTTTGGCGAGAGCGACGATGCTGTCTAAAATGGATTCTCGGTCGTGTTCATTGTGCCAAGCTTCCCATTCCTGCATTTCTTTGAAGCGGGAAGTGGCTTCCTGATATTTTTGCCAGCTTTCTTTATAACGGAATTTATTTTCGCCGACGATTTCTTTCCAGCGTTTATAGGTGTCGCGAAGTTTCTGGGAAATTTCTTTGAAGTTGCCGTTCTCGTCGATTTGCTGAATTTCTTCGATGATGGCTTGGAGCTTTTCCGAATTTTCCTTGAAAATTTTTTCGTCGGCTTCCCGCTGTGCTTGGAATTTTTCGGCAAGTTTGCTGCGGAGGGCGTTGTAGGCTTGCAAATTCGGATCGTCGCCTTCTGCCGCCGGCTGTTCTTCCCAAGAGCGAATCAGGGCTTTTATTTTGTGCTCCGCGGATTTGGATGTGTCGTCCGCTTCAGCCAGAAGTTTGAGCTGGGCGAGAATTTCTTCGCGGTTTGTCGATATTTCCGCTTTTTCGGCTTCTTGATCGGTGAATTGTTTGAAACGCGCCACGGACATTTTGAAAAGCCCGGCAATGGCGTTTTCGGCATTTTCGTTCAATTCCTGGAATTTGGCGATGAGCGCTTCGATTTTTTCCTTATTGGCCTGGACGTTTTCTTCAATCAGCCTGTCCATTTCGGAAATGGTGTTCTCGAGCTGCTTTTGCTTCTCGCTTTTGGCTTCGGATTCCGCCTTTGCCTTGTCGATTCGGGCTTGTTCTTCGTCCCGGCGCTTGTGGTAGCTTTCGATGACGCGGTTCAAATCGGCTTCGGCAGGTCCCATTCCCAGTTCTTTTGCGGTTTCAAGAAGTTTGTCAAAAGCGGGCTTGTTCGTCATGAAATCTTTGGCGTCGGCAAGCCGCTGCGCCTGCTGGATGATGGCGTCCCGTTTTTGGAAAAGGAGAACCGTGTCGTTTTTTTCGGAATCTTTTTCAGAATTCTGTTTGCTGCGGAGAAGTTCTCCCGCTTTTTGGCGCACCGTGGTGTGTCTGGAATTTTGAAAAATGTTCTGGAGCATATTGCTGCGAACCACGCCTTCCAGTGCGGCCATCGCGACGTTTTCTTTGGCGTCCTTGAGCGCGACAAATTCCAGGGCGCTCTGGCGTGTCGATTCCCGAACCATCGCCAGTCGCAGTTCCGAATTGGGCATGGATTTCAGCAGGTCGTCGGCAAAGCGCGTATTGGCGATTTCAGAAACGAGTCCCAGTTCAAATGGGGTTGCGGCTTCGCGGAAATTTTTAAGATGGTCGGCGATTCTTTCGAGAAGGCGGTTCTTGGCGTCTCGCTTGTTCGATTCGTCCGTTTCGGCACTGGCGATTTTTTGCAGGACTTCTATACTGTTCAATTTGCGAATGGCGATGCCGCGGATTTCGTTGCTTTGATCGTTTTGCGCAACGTTTTCAATGGCACCTTGGTCGGCGTTTGCTTTCAAACGGATTACGGCGTTTTTACGGACGTCCGCATTTGAGTGTTGCCATTCAGGCTTAAAGAAATTGAAAAATCCCATAGAAGTTCTCCAAAAGCGATATGTGTTTTTTTTTACGCGGTTTAGCTAGCTCTAATCTAAATAAAAGCCGAAGATAAATGCAAATGAAAATGGAAAAAATACCGCTGAAACGTCGATGCTGCTTCTAAAAATGGCTTTGGTGCAGTGGTACCTGTCCCTGAGTCTGTCGAAGGCTGGAAACCGGCTCCGTGGATAGTTGAATACTTCGGAGAGGAAAGCGGGAAGATCGTCCGCATCACGTCATGGCGAGGAAATGGATTTTTAGAGGTGACCGCAAAAACTATTTTTAAAAGGATGGCGAAGCGCATTCACAAAACAAATCCTCCGGAATCCATTTTTAAGGAATATCCCAGCGGCGATTTTTCTGCTTATTGTGAAGTTTACGTCCCGCAGTCCCCGATGATTTTTACCTATGCCGTTCCGACTTCCGTGCAGGTTCGGCGGGGGAGCGTTGTGTGGATCCAGCTGGGAAAACGGAAGCCCTCGCTCGCGGTGGTTTCCCAAGTGACGGCAGAGAAGCCCGCTTTTCCCAAAATCAAACAGGCTTTTCCGCATGAGTCGGGTTACGCTTTTGGTGAACGCTATATGGAAAAGCTCGATTGGGTTTCCCGGTATTATATGGCGACGCCCATGCAATCGCTGAATGTTTTTTTGCCCAAGGATTTCGGCAATTATCTGGATGCCCTGTTGCAGGCGGAAAACGAAAAGAAGAGCGAAGAGGAAAATGAAAGAGGAGAAGCTTCGTCGGGAGAAAGGGAATCGGAACCGCCTTTGACGCTGGAACAGCAGTCGGCGTTGGAAGCTCTTGCAAAAATGCTCGATGGTACGGGATTTCGTGGGGCGTTGCTGCATGGCGTTACGGGAAGCGGTAAAACTCGGGTTTATATGGAACTTGCCAAGCGGGCTTTGACTCTCGGGAAAAAAATTCTCGTGCTTGTGCCGGAAATCGGTCTTGCTCCGCAAATCGCTGAAAGGTTTTCCAAGAGCCTCGGTTTTGAAGTGCCATTGATACACTCCGCATTGTCCGCGCCGATAAAACGGAAGTCCTGGCTCTCCATTTTGTCGGGTAGGGCGACGATCGTGATAGGAACACGCAGCGCCATCCTTTCGCCTTTTGAATACGATTTAGTCATTCTCGACGAAGAGCACGATTCCTCTTACAAGCAGGAAGATTCAGCCCCTCATTATCACGCCCGGACACTCGCTTTTCATGAAGCGGCAAAGTGGGGCGGGCTGGTACTTTTGGGAAGCGCAACGCCGTCGGTAGAAACTTTTTGGGCGGCAAAATCCCGAAAATTGCATTACCTTGTTCTTTCGCATCGGGCGACGGAAGTGGAACTGCCCAAAGTTTCTATCGTCGATATGAAAAAGAAATGGAGAAAGCAGGATTCTTCGCTTTTGCTTTCTTCGGAATTGCGGGAAGCCTTGACAAAAACCGTCGAAAACGGCGACCAGGCGATTATCCTAATGAATCGTAGAGGCTATTCCAAATCGCGGGTTTGCTCGGAATGCGGCAATACGTTTTGCTGCCCGGTTTGCAAAGTGCCCTTGATTTATCACAAGCAGCATAACGGGCTTTTGTGCCATTATTGCGGGCGGATTTTTTCGCTCTCCGTTCCCTGTCCGGATTGCGGTTCAAAGCATTTTGAACTTTTGGGCGGGGCGATCGAAAAACTGGAAGAAGAAATCGCCGAGTGGATTCCGCAAGCAAGAACCATACGAATGGACAGGGACACGACGGCGAATGTCGGGGCGGCGGAACGGATTCTGAACGATTTTCGGGAAAGAAAATTCTCGGTGCTGCTGGGCACGCAAATCGTGGCCAAGGGCCACGATTTTCCCGATGTCCAACTGGTTGGCATCGTGGGCGCCGAAGCGGGCGCCGGCGTGCCGAATTTCCGTTCCGGGGAACGCCTTTTTGAACTTTTAAGCCAGACTTCGGGTCGCGCGGGTCGTGCCAAAGGAAACGGGACGGTCATCCTCCAGACGAACAACCCGGACGATCCGATTATCCAGTTGGCGACGACGCACGATTATCTCGGCTTTGCGGAAAAGGAACTCGCTTCTCGTTTTGATGCGCATTATCCGCCGTACAAAAAACTCGCTGAAGTTCGCCTTGGGCACAGGAACGAAACGCTCTTGCACGAAAAGGCGGAGCGCTTTGCTGAAATGCTCTCGCAAAATTCCCGGATTGAAGTCTTGGGCCCTGTGGACGCCTACATTCCTTGGGATGGAAAAACATTCTGGATGCACTTGCTCATCAAAGCGGAACGCGTCGCGGAAATTCGAGAGGCTCTTTCTCCACTTCCCCAGGATTTGGAAGTGCGCATAAACATCGACCCGATTTAATTCCCGCACAAAAATTTTAAGGACAAAACTCCACCCGATTTTCTTGGTTGGTGAGCTTGTCGAACCATGGTTGGTGCCCTTCGACAGGCTCAGGGAGCAGTTGGGAGTTGGAAGTTGGGAGTTGGAAGTGAAGAGTAAGAAGTGTGAAACCACTGGGAAGGACGGTCCCCCGACCGTCCAAAAAGAGGAGGACATGAAAAAGGACGGTCTCCCGACCGTCCAAGAAAGAATCATTTTTATAAATTCATCCCGAGAGGAATTGCAAATGAACCAGATACAGCAGAGAAAAGCGGCAAAGCAATTTGTTGAACGTTGGAGCGGACACGGCTACGAAAAGGGCGAATCCCAAAAATTCTGGATAGACTTGCTGCAAAATGTTTTCGGCATAGAAAACTTTGCGGAGTCCATCTTTTTCGAAGAACAGGTCAAAGAGAAAATCGGAAGCAAAAGCACGACGAATTTCATCGACGCCTACATCCCCTCGACAAAAGTGATGATCGAGCAAAAAGGTTCGAACAAAAATCTGCGCGAACCCATCAAGCAATCCGACGGACAGTTCCTCACGCCCTACCAGCAGGCGAAAAAATACATCAGCGGCTTGCCCGTCAGCATGCACCCGAAATGGATAATCACCTGCAACTTTTCGGAGTTCCTCGTTTACGACATGGAACAGCCGAACGCCGAACCGCAGCGGATTCTGCTGGAAAACCTGGAAAAGGAGTTTTATCGGCTCCTATTTTTGGTGAACGAAAAAGAAACCCTGCTGAACAAGGAAATGGAAATTTCATTAAAGGCGGGCGAACTCGTCGGGAAGCTCTACGACGCGCTTGTCAAGGAATACAAATCCCCGGACGAACACAGCTACAAAAGCCTGAACATCCTCTGCGTGCGTCTCGTGTTCTGCCTTTACGCCGAAGACGCCGGACTTTTCGCCACCCGCACCGCCTTCGAAGACTACCTGCGCTCCTTCAACCTTCCCAACGTCCGCAAGGGGCTCATCGACCTCTTCAAGGCGCTGGACACCCGGGAAGAGGACCGCGACAAATACGACGAGACCATCAAGCCGTTCCCCTACGTGAACGGCGGGCTGTTCAAGGACGAACGGATTGAAATCCCGAATTTTACGCAGGAGATCGTGGACGTGCTGGTGAAGGATTGCGCGCCCTTCGACTGGGCGAAAATTTCCCCGACGATTTTCGGCGCCGTCTTTGAAAGCACGCTCAACCCGGAGACGCGGCGCAGCGGCGGCATGCACTACACCAGCGTCGAAAACATCCATAAGGCCATCGACCCGCTTTTCATGGACGCGCTCGAAGCCGAATACGCCGACATTCTCAAAATAAAAGCCGTCAAAACACGGCGACAAAGCCTGCTCGCTTTTCAAGAAAAATTGGGCAGCCTCACGTTCCTCGACCCGGCTTGCGGTTCGGGCAACTTTCTGACCGAAGCCTTCCTGAGCCTGCGTCGGCTGGAGAACAAAATCATTTCCGAAATCAACGAGGGCGAAGCGGTGCTCGGGCTGGACGGCTTCATCAAGGTGCATGTCGGCCAGTTCTACGGCATCGAAATCAACGACTTCGCCGTGACGGTGGCGAAAACCGCGCTGTGGATAGCCGAAAGCCAGATGGTCGCCGAGACGGAAAGGATCTTGAGCCGGAACATCCAGTTTTTGCCGCTGACCACCAACGCCTTCATCGTGGAAGGAAACGCGCTGCGCATAGACTGGGCGACGCTCCTCCCCGAAAGCCCCAAGAGCGCCCTGCCCGAAGACGACTTGTTCAAAGGCATCACCACCCACGTGGACGGCAGCGAACACCACTACGATTATATCATGGGAAACCCGCCGTTCGTGGGCGCGCGGCTGATGAGCGATGAACAGAAAAAGGACGTGAACGGCATCTGGGGAAACATAAAGAACGTGGGAAACCTTGATTATGTTTCATGCTGGTACAAAAAGGCTGCTGATTTAATCAAAGACACAAACACAAAAGCCGCGCTTGTTTCAACAAACTCCATTACGCAGGGTGAACAACCGGCAATCCTCTGGAAGCCGCTTATGGAGAGCGGCATAAAAATTGATTTTGCCTACCGCACGTTCCGCTGGGACAGCGAGTCCACGCAGAAAGCGCACGTGCATTGCGTGATAGTGGGATTTAGCATGGGAGAAGCGGCTCTGGGGGAAGCGGCGTCCTCGCCGCTTAATCTCAAAACATCATCAAGCGGCGGGGACGCCGCTTCTCCTAAACGCATCTTCGACGGCGAAAAAGTAGAGTTCGCCGACAACATCAACGGCTACCTGCTTGATGCGCCGAACATTTTTATTGAAAGCCGAAGCAAATCTATATGCGATGTGCCGGAAATCGGAATTGGAAATCTTCCTATAGATGGAGGAAATTATCTTTTTACCGAAGAAGAGATGAACGCCTTCATCAAAAAGGAACCCGCGTCCGAAAAATATTTCCGCAAGTGGATTGGCTCGGACGAATTCATCAACCGCTATTTCCGTTACTGTTTATGGCTTGGCGAATGCTCCCCGGCGGAACTGCGCAAAATGCCCGAATGTTTAAAGCGAGTGCAGGCTGTAAAGGAATTTCGATCATCTAGCAAAAGAGCGGCAACCAAAAAACTTGCTGAAATACCTACACATTTTTCAACAGAAAATATGCCGTGTTCAAACTATATCGTCATACCGAAAGTTTCGTCCGAAAGGCGTCACTATATTCCTATCGGATATATTGAACCAGAAATATTGAGCAGTGATCTTGTGTTCATCATCCCCAACGCCACCCTCTACCATTTCGGCATTCTCACTTCCAGCGTGCACATGGCATGGATGCGCGCAGTCTGCGGACGGCTTGAAATGCGATACCGCTACTCCAAGGACATCGTGTACAACAACTTCCCGTGGCCGGGAAAGGACGCAGGGAGAGAAGTCACTGGGAAGGACGGTCTCCCGACCGTCCAAAAATGGAAAGGCATAAATACGGACGGTCAGGAGACCGTCCAAGAAACGAAAAACAGAAAACCGTCCGTCATTGCGAGGAGCGGAGCGACGAAGCAATCTTTTGCAAATGCGCCGAAGATTGCCGCGCCTACGGCTCGCAATGACGGCGCGGAACAGCGCGCAAAAATCGCCCGTACTGCCCAAGGAATCCTCGATGCCCGCGCGCTCTACCCCGACTGTTCCCTCGCCGACCTCTACGACGAGACCACCATGCCGCCCGAGCTGCGCCGCGCCCACGAAGCCAACGACCGCGCCGTGATGGCCGCCTACGGTTTCGACCCCGCAATGACCGAGAGCGAAATCGTCGCGGAACTCTTCAAGATGTACGAGGAGCTGGCAAGGAAATAAGACAAACGGATTTGTTCGCGCCTAACGGCACTCACCACAAAGAGCGAAGAACGTTAGTTCTGAGCAAATCCGTGTGTTATGATCACGCTTCGACAAGCTAAGCGACCGATTGCCGAACTAATCGAAGGGCACTCGCCGCTATGCCGCTAATCACAAACTCATGCGCTTTGGAATGTTCCCAAAGCCCGTTTTGGCATTTTGCCATTCGCCGTCCCGGGCAAAAAACGGTCTTCGGCGTTTTGCCGAATGCTGTCCCGGGCAAAAAACGGTCTTCGGCGTTTTGCCGAATGCTGTCCCGGGCAAAAAACGGTCTTCGGCGTTTTGCCGAATGCTGTCCCGGGCAAAAAACGGTCTTCGGCGTTTTGCCGAATGCTGTCCCGGGCAAAAAACGGTCTTCGGCGTTTTGCCGAATGCCGTCCCGAACAAAAAACGAGCTGGCAACCGTTTCTCCAAACTCCCAATTCATAACTCCCAACTACGTTTCTCTACGCAATAAAAAAGGACCGCTTTTCGGCGGTCCCGGATTGCTTTATAACAAAATTTAGAAGTTGTAGCTGAAGTTTACATCGAAATGGGTCGCGTCGCCGTCGATATCGCCGGAGCGCATCTTGATTTTGCCATCGACAGCCATTGCTTCGTTAATGGCGTATGCCGCACCAATCCAGAGGTTGAACTGATTGTCGCCGGCATTGTCTTCCCAAGCGCCTGCGCCGTTCCATTCGTCGTCAGTCAGCTTGTATTTGAACTCGATTCCGGCAAAGGGGGTCAGCCCGATTTCCTTAATCGTGTAGCCGATTTCTGCGCCTGTATTAAAAACGAGTCCACGTTCAAAATCGTTGTGTTCAAAACCCCAGTCCAGACCGGCTTCCACTCCCAAGAGGAGCTGCGGAATAAGTTCCTTGTAGAACTGTCCACCGAAGTAGATGGCCCATTCGTCCGAACCGATGTAGCCGCCTTCGCCTTCGTCGCCAAACGGGATGTTCAAATCCAAGAAGATGTTGACCATTTCTGGAAGAACGGCGTAACGCGCGCCAAAGGTAAAGTCGGTAAGGCCGCTGCCGTCCGGATCATCTTGAGAGGCGAATCCAAAGGACTGCAAGGATAATTCCAAGTTCGGAATGACAACATAGCGACCGCTGACGTTGATACCCCATCCGGACCAAGGATCGTCGGTGTCGTATTTGAACTGACCCTTTACGGTTCCTTTACCGGCTTCCGGAATTTTGTAATAATCCCAAGTCGCAAAGCTCGATGCGGCAACGAGCGCAACAGCGAGAGCTATTTTCTTGAACATCTTTGTCTCCTATTTTATTATGTGTGCCCCAAAAATAGAATGAAGTAAAAATTTTGTAAAGCGTCGTGTAAGCGCAATCACAAGGAAAGGTTAAGGCGATTTTTTGGGGGGAACTTTCGCCTTTTTGTTTGGGGAGGATTTGTTCTTGGACGCGTCAAAAGGGAAGAAGAATTTTCCTTCCAGGATGCAGCCAGGTGCTCCGGGGTCGCATTCCTGATTCCGGCGATTGCAGTGCGTTTCGCTTAAAAAGCGGCATTCCCAACTCATACGATACCTCTGTGAAAATCAGCGTCTTGGCGGCGGTGGGGGAGGATAGTCGTCCGGCCTTCCGCGGTGCCTTCTGGGCGGTGGCGGCAAATAATGATGATGGTAGTGAAATTGCCATTCGACTTGCGGGGCGTAATGCGGACGGTAGGTTTCGCAAAAAACGGTCGAGTCGGCGGCGAGGTAGCAGAAGGTTTCCGACGATTGCCCGCGGCATTCGGAACCGTAGCAGACCTTGCAGCGGTAAACGCCTTCTGGAGTGTAAAAGCAGCGCTGTTCGGAATAGACGGTGGGCAAATCGCTTTGAACGACGCAGGAACTCAAGAAAAGAAAAAGGACCAGCCCGATTCCTTTGCGGAAAGAAACCGTTGCGTGCAACCTTTGAAGAGCATAAAATGGAAGAAAGGGCATTTTACCTCGTCAGCGTTTGAGTGGCGGCATTCCTTCCGTGGTTCCCGGTGAGGCTATTCTTCTTCGGACTTGAGATCCCGCAGCATCAGCATTTCGATAATGTCGGCGGGCTTTTTATTGTTGAAAAGCACTTCGTAAACCGCATTGACAATGGGCAGTTCCACGTGAACGCTGTCTGCCAGGGCTTTTGCGCTTTTGCAAGTCGGAACGCCTTCGGCGATCATGGTCATGTGCCCCATAATCTGCTCCAGAGTCTCGCCTTTGCCAATGCATTCCCCGACGTAGCGGTTCCGGCTGTGCTGGGAAAGGCAGGTCACAATCAGGTCGCCCATGCCGGCAAGCCCGGCGAATGTCCGAGGGTTGGCTCCGAGAGCGCGTCCCAATCGGCAGATTTCCGCTTGGCCGCGGGTGATGAGCGCCGCTCGGGTATTGTCGCCCGCACCGATGCCGTAAAGCACGCCGCTTGCGATAGCGATGACATTCTTAATCGCGCCGCAAAGTTCGACTCCCACCTGATCCGTCGAGGTATAGACGCGAAGATAATTGTTGCTCATGAGCTGCTGCACTTTTTGGGCAGAAGCTTCGTGGGGGCACGCGGCGACGATGGTCGTGTAAACCCGACGGGAAACTTCTTCGGCGTGGGTCGGTCCGCTGAGGGTCACGACGTGTTCGCTGGAGAGCCAGGGGACGTTTTCAAAAAGGACTTCGCTCATACGCTGGTTGGTGCCTTCCAGAATGCCTTTGGTCGCGCAGACGACAAGGGGAATCTGGCCTTCGGGTTTGCACTTGGCGAATTCCTTGGCGACGTTTCCCATGAATTGTGACGGGACGACGAATAAGACGACTTCCGCTCCGGCAAGGGATTTTTTCATGTCGGTGGTATAGGTGAACGATTCCGGGAAAATAACACCGGGAAGCTTGTCTTTATATTGATGTTCCGTCGAAAGCAAATCGACTTCTTTTTGTGAAAAAGTCCAAAAGGAAACCTGATGACCGTTGTCGAAAAGGACTTGCCCGAGGGTGAGTCCCCATCCGCCGGTGCCGATAATAGTGACGTTCATAATACCAACCTTTTTTCTTGCAGAAAGTTAAACTTTTTTTCTTTTTTTGCCAAAGCCGTTTTCCGTTCCGTTCAGCAGACGCCGGATGTTGGCTTTGTGTTTGAAAATAACAAAAACCGCGACCAGCCAGGCAACCGCCAAAATCCCAGTGTGAATCTTGTCATGCGGGTATAGGGCGGGTTCCAGATAGCCGAAAAGGGAAAGCCCCGCGAGAGCGATGCAAGCCCCGATGCTTCCGACTGAAACATATTTGGTGGAAAGGGTCAGAACGAGCCAGACGGCAAAGGAAAGGAGAGCGGTGACAGGAGCGATGGCGAGAAAAACGCCGAAAGCGGTCAGCACGCCCTTGCCCCCACGAAATCCGGCAAAACAGGTGAAACTGTGCCCGAGAATCGCAAGAATCCCGCAGACGAGAGGCAACCAGAAAAAGTCGGAACCGCCGTTTGCCTTTGACGCTTCGTTCATCCAGATGGCGATGGTCGGGGCGAAGAATCCCTTCAGCAAATCCACGACGACGACGGGAAGCGCGGGTTTGACGCCCAATACGCGGAACGTGTTCGTGAGTCCCGAATTTTTGGATCCGAAATCGCGGATGTCGTAATCTTTACCGTTTACGATTTTGGCGACCCAGATGGCGGTCGGGATGGCTCCCAAAAGATACGCTATCGGAAGCGAGAGTAAACTGTTCAAGGTCTTCGTCCTTTCTTAAAGTGAGTTTGCTGTCGAAATTCAGGCGGAGCGGTGCACCGTTCAAGCGGAACGCTTCGTAAAACGTCTTGAGAAGGTAACGCTTGTAGGATTCATCTACGGCGTCGGGGCGTCGGGTTTCGATATCGATGACCGGCGGCTCCACCATGATTTGGCAGGCGCGGGTCAGCTTGACAAGGCGTCCGGCGTGAGCGGGGTGCGGATTTTTGGCAATCGCTTCGGCAAAGACTTCGGCGACCCGGTCGCGCCCGATGACGCGGCGGCAGTTGGCATAGACGGAACGGATTTCTTGCAGAATGCGGTGAACCCGCAGCCCTTCTTTCGCACTGATGGAAAGAATCGGGATGTATTCAAAAAGCGGTTCCCGATCCCGCATTTCCTTGACCATGCGGTCGAAGGATTTTTCCGTTTTGTCGGGAAGGATGTCCCACTTGTTCAAAATCAGAATCAGGCCTTTTCCCGCCTGGCGAATGTCCTGGATAATCCGGAAATCCTGTTCGGAGATGCCCAGCGTGGAGTCGATGACCAGCAGGGACAAGTCGGAGCGGCGAATGCTTTCCTGCGAGCGCATATTGCTGAAAATTTCCACTTCGTCTTCGACCTTGGCTTTTTTACGCAGCCCGGCGGTGTCCGTCACGACGAATTTTTCCCCGTTGGCGGTGAAGGTACAGTCGATGGAGTCGCGGGTCGTTCCCGGAATGTCCGAAACGACGGCGCGTTCTTCGCCGAGAAGCCGGTTGAGAAGAGTCGATTTGCCCGCGTTCGGTCTGCCCAGAATGGCAAAGCGGATTGGGCGCTTTTCTTCTTTGTCCGAAGCGGTTTTGTTCGGAAGAAGGGAAATCACTTCGTCCAGCAGAGAAAGACAGGCGTATCCCGTAAGGGCGCTGATGGTGCGGGGCTGGCCCATGCCGAGAGAAAGAAGTTCCCAGCATTCGCTGCGGTCTTCGGGGCGTTCGCTCTTGTTCGCGACCAGAAGGACCTGCTTGTCGAGACGGCGAATCATTTTGGCGAACTGGTCGTCGAGTTTGGTAATGCCCACCCGTACATCGACCATAAAAAGGACCAAATCCGATTCCTGGATGGCGGTGAAAATTTGCTCGCGCACGTTGGCGGCAAGGACATCGATAGTTTCGTCGGGAAGAAATCCTCCCGTATCGACTACGGTAAATTCTCGCCCATGATACGTCGCTGTCTGGTAATGGCGATCGCGGGTGACACCTTCCCTGTCCGAAACGACTGCAGCCCGGCGTCCGAGAATGCGGTTAAACAAAGAGGACTTTCCCACATTCGGGCGTCCGACAATACAAACTACAGGTAATTTACTCACGCTACAAATATAGATAAGGCTGCTTTTAAAAATGGTTACGGCGAAGAAAAATGGAGTAGTGTTTAGCGGGGCGTTGGGTGTTGATGTTCAGAGTAAGCGTGAAGCAACCCACAGGGCACTGACAACTAGCCACAGTCTTCTTACGTATTTGCGAATCGAACAGGAAGAGTATTTTAATGTTTTTTTTTGCGCTTTCGTGGGACTAGTCGGCTTTTGGGAGAATATCTTTCTTTCAAGGAGTTTTATATGGATGGTTTTTGGAATAAGTTGCGGCCTGCGCTTTTTGCGGGCCTTCTCGCCCCGGGGCTTTGGGCTGTGCCGATGGACCCCACGCCTTTCACCATAGACAATGCGGGCGATTCCCTGACTCTTCGGGAAGTCGGCGACGAGCATTACAGCTATACGCATACCCTCGACGGCTATATCGTCATCCGTGGAGAGGACGGCGTTTACCGTTATGCGGCGGAGGATGGGACAGAAGGAAAATTTCGTGCGAAGAACGCGGATTTGCGTAGCGATGCGGAAAAGGCCTATTTGAAGGAACTCGACAAGGACAAAGTCCAAAAGGCGCATTTCGAGAGGAATCCGGATCGGATTCTTTATCCAGACGACGAACGCGTGGAACGGGCCCCCTGGGTTCCGACCGTGGACACGTCCTTTTCCGCCGAGATGCCGCAGAGGCTTCCGCCCGCTTCGGGATATGTGAAAGGTACGAACCGCTTCCCCGTCTTGCTCGTGGAAAGCCCGGATATGGCAAACTGCGATTCGGCGGCGTTTTATGCGCTGACCAACGCTGCGGGCTACTCGGACAGAGGACATATCGGCTCCGTCAGGGATTACTTCGTTTCGCAATCGGGCGGGCTTTTTGTGCCGACTTTTGATGTGTATCCGGTGCGGGTAGAGAATTCCCTGTCCAGCTATGCCAAAAAGGAGGGCCGTCTCATCAAGGAGGCAATCGACGTGCTGCTTTCTAAATTTCCGAATTTTGATGCACAAAAGTACGATGCCGATAACGACGGGGAAATCGACGCTGTCGCTGTGATGTATGCGGGTCGGAAGGAGGACGCAAGTTCTCTCGGCGGCTTCGCCTATATGTTGCAATACAGTAACAGCTTGAACGATGGAGTCGGTCGGCGACCGGCGGGAAAAGGCAAGTTCTTCAACCGGTACTTTATATTGCCGCAGAAGAATTACTGGAAAGAAATGTATATTGCGCCATTTATCCACGAATTCAGCCATACGATGGGACTCAAGGATCATTACTGCGCCCATAGTACGAAATGCAATACGGATGATTACACGGACAGCGTATATCAGGCTCCAGGCGCTCACGCTTGGGACGTGATGGGAACCGGAATGTACAACGGTCCCGCGCTGGGGGCGACTCCGGTAGGTTATAGCGCTTTTGAAAAGGCTTTCATGGGCTGGATTTCCTACAAGCCGTTCGATAATTCGTCTGCGGTTTCCGTCTTGACTCCTTTCAATACGACCAATGTCGCCTACAAAATTCCTGTCGAAGGCAAGGACGACGAATGGTTCATTTTGGAAAATCGGCAACGGACAGGTTGGGACGCGTATCTTCCGCATCACGGGATGCTGATATGGCATATCGACTATAATGAAAGAGCCTGGAAGCAAGACACTCTGAATAATTTTTCTGCGCATCAGCGTGTCGATGTCGTCGAGGCGGGAAACCTGAAAATCAATTCCTATAGCGATGGTTTTTATTATTCAACGGCAAAGGCCAATTTGATGGACGACCCGTTTCCGGGTTCGCAGAATGTGACCGCTTTTTCATTTACCGCTTGGGACGGAAATTCGTTGGGAGTGAATTTGTATAACATCCGGGAAGAGAGTGATGGTATTGTCTGCTTTGCGACGCGGGAAGGCATTTCAATAACCGCATGCCCCGATGAAAGTTCCTTGACAAGCTCTAGTTCCGGCGCGGAATCGAGCTCTAGCTCTGTTGCTGGTTCGAGTTCCAGTTCGGAATCGAGTTCCAGCTCCGGGTTCGTGGAAAGCTCGTCTTCGCTGGGCGAGTTCCTTTCGAGTTCTTCGGCTACGATGGCAGTCGTCCAAGTGCAGTCCATGGGACATTCCGTTAAACTTTTCGGGACGACCCTTTCCGTGCAATCCGGATTCTCCGGGCGGAAAATGGTTCGCGCCTACGACCTTTCGGGGAAGGAAGTTCTGCGAAAAACCTTCGACGATTTCTCGGCGGATATCGATTTGCGGGAAATGTCTGGGCAAGTGCTTATCGTGAAGCTATCCGCGCAAGGGCGGACGCTCGAACTCAAACGTATCGCGGTGAATTGACGGCGAAGTTCCCCGGAGAATGTTCCTGCCGGGGAATAGCTTTTTTCTTTCGGCAATCTCTAAAAATTTCTTTTCAAAAAATCGTATGCACAAGAATGGCCGGTGGCTAGTGATAGTTTTTTATCCCGTCATTGCACTAGCCACTATTTCCACTACTTGATTTTTCTTCACCAAAACCGTTTTTTGATCAAGCCTTTTCCGATTCTTTCTATCTTTGGTGCGGAAAAATCCAAAGGTATCATTATGTCCGAAACGATGACTTCTGCGCAGGTGCGCAAATCCTTTATCCAGTTTTTTGAATCCAAAGGACACTTGTTTGTCCGCAGCTCGCCTGTAGTTCCGCACGACGATCCGACGCTGATGTTCACCAATGCGGGCATGAACCAGTTCAAGGCTATTTTCTTGGGAGACAATCCGAAGGGCTGGAAACGCGTCTGCAACAGCCAAAAGTGCCTTCGCGTTTCGGGAAAGCACAACGATTTGGATGTGGTGGGTCGTGACAATTACCATCATACATTCTTTGAAATGCTCGGCAACTGGAGCTTTGGCGACTATTACAAGAAAGAAGCGATTAGTTGGGCGTGGGAACTTTTGACCGAAGTTTGGAAGCTCCCGAAAGAACGCCTTTTTGCGACCGTCTATAAAGAAGACGACGAAGCTTGGCAAATCTGGAAAGAGGTTTCCGGACTTCCCGACGACCGCATCATGCGCTTTGACGAACACAGCAACTTTTGGGAAATGGGCGATACCGGTCCGTGCGGTCCCTGTTCCGAAATCCACTACGACCGTGGCGACCTCGCTACGCAGGCTGAAACGTTCAAGGACCCCATCAAGGGCGTGAACGGCGAAAACGACCGCTACATTGAAATTTGGAACAACGTGTTCATGCAATACGAGCGTCTGTCTAGTGGAGAACTTGTTCCGCTCAAAGCGAAGAACGTCGATACGGGCATGGGCTTTGAACGCATCTGCGCGATTCTTCAGGGGAAGACCAGCAACTACGACACCGACGTGTTCACGCCGATTATCCAGAAGGTCGCGGAACTTTCCGGCGTTCCTTACAACGAAGGTGCCGAAGGGACTCCGCATCGGGTGATTGCCGACCATTTGCGGGCGTTGTCGTTCGCCATTGCGGACGGAGCGTTGCCCTCTAACGAAGGCCGCGGGTATGTGCTGCGTCGGATTTTGCGCCGAGCCAGTCGCTTTGCGCGTCTCTTAGGGCAGAATAAGCCGTTTGTCTGCCGTCTGGTCTCCGTCCTTGCCGATACGATGGGCGAAGCCTTTCCCGAAATCCGCGAACGCCAGGATTTTGTGGCTTCCGTAATCCAGAGCGAAGAGGAAAGCTTTATCCGCACCCTCGATTCCGGTTTGGAACGTTTCGCCGCTCTCTCCGAAGGCCTTGCCAAAGGCGAAAAAATTTCGGGCGACAAGGTCTTCCTCCTTTATGACACCTATGGATTCCCGCCGGATCTGACAGGCATTCTCGCCGAAGAAAAGGGCCTTTTAATCGACGAAGAAGGCTACGAGAAATGTATGGAAGAACAGAAGGCGCGTGCTCGTGCCAACATGAAGCAGGGCATCAACACGATGGGAACCGAAGGCTGGACGGCCTACAGCGATGCGAGTACGCATTTCGTCGGTTACGAACAAAGTTCCTGCGAAACAAAAATCGTGCGCTTCCGGGAAGACAAAGGGGTTTTGAACATCGTCTTGGAAAACTCTCCGTTTTATGCGGAAATGGGCGGTCAGGTCGGCGACAAGGGGACTCTCGTTTCGGGCGGTTTGGAAATCGCCGTATTCGATACCGTCAAGGTGAACGATACCGCCATCTGCCGGGGCAAGGTGATCAAAGGCGAAGCGAACAAGGAAACGATGTCTGCGCTTTTCTTTGCAACTGTGGATGACGCTCGCCGTTCGGACATCCGCAAGAACCATTCTGCAACCCACTTGTTGCAAGCCGCTTTGCGCCAGGTTCTCGGAACCCACGTACAGCAGCAGGGCAGCTTTGTTTCCAATGAACTTCTCCGATTCGATTTTAGCCATTTCAACGCGATGACCGCCGAGGAAATCCAGAAAGTGGAAGACCTGGTGAACGCCAAGGTGATGGAATGCTTGCCGGTGCACACCGATGTGATGGATGTGGACGCGGCGAAGGCGAGCGGCGCGATGGCGCTCTTCGGCGAAAAATACGGGGACAAGGTTCGGGTCGTCAAAATGGGCGGTGCCGAGGAATTTTCCAAAGAACTTTGCGGTGGCTTGCATGTGCAGAACACGGGCAACATCGGGCTGGTGAAAATCATTTCGGAATCCAGCGTTTCGTCCGGTGTACGCCGTATCGAAGCGGTTTCCGGCAGGGGAGCCTTGGCGCTTCTCCGTGCGGGAACGGAAATTCTTTCGGCCCTTCGCGAACGCCTGCGCTGCAAAGACGCCGATTTGCTCGCGCGTATCGGCCAGACTTTTGAAAAAACGCAGAGCCTCGAAAAGAGCTTGCAGTCCGTCCGGTTGGAACTCGCCACTTTAGCGGCAAAGGAACTTTTGCAAGGCGCGGTAAATGTTTGCGGCGTGAAGCTCTATGTCCGCGAAATGGCGGAACCGGAAGACAAGTTCAAGGACTTGCTGGACGGGGTGCAGAACAATATCGAAGCGGACTCGGTAATCGTCTTGGCGAACAAAGGCGATGGCAGCGGAAGCATCGCTGTCATGGTCGGAAAGAACGTTCAGGCGAAAGGCATCAAGGCCGGCGATTTGGTTCGAGACTTGGCAAAAGCTTGTGGCGGTAAGGGCGGCGGACGTCCGGATCGCGCGCAGGCGGGGACCCGCGAACCAGAAAAAATCAGTGCGGCAATCTCCAACGCCAACAACTGGATCCGCGAAAAAATCGGCGGATAAGAATCTCTGTTTGCAAACGGAAAATCAAACATCCGCAAGTCTTGACTTGCGGATGTTTTTGTCTGGAAGAGGATTTTCAGTCAAAGCTGACCAGGCAAAACCTTTTTCTCCTTGTAAGGAAAAAGGCGGTCAAATTCTTCGACATTGTTTTCGCAGACAAAATAACCGTCCGGATCTCGGTAAGTTCCGCGTGCCCCGTCCAAAAAACCGGGAACGAGTTCTTTTAGCAGAAAATAAGGAGCGTTAGGATCATCGGCGTATCGGATTCCTCGGTCTTTTGCCAATTCAAATCCGCATTTCCCGTAGAATTGGATATTTCCGCAGATGGCGATGCAACCCGCGCCCATCTCCTTTGCCCGGTTCAATGCGTATTCCAACAGATGCTTTCCGATGCCTTGGCGCTGCTTGTCGGGGCGAACGCTGAAAGGTCCGAAGGTCATGATGGGAAGACTTTTTCGAGGAGGCGTTGATGGCTCGTCCAGCATAATTTCGCTTTGTGAAAACATAATGTGGGCGAGGATTTCACGGCTAGCCGTTTCCAGTACAAGGCTCAATTCCGGAATAAATTCGGGACGGCTTCGGTAACGGTGCAAAACGCAATGTTCCACGCATCCGGGCCTGTAGATGTTCCAGAAGGCGTTTCGGGTTAAGTTTTCCACAGCGAAAAAATCGGCGGGGGTTTCCTGTCGTATGGTGAATGAAAAATTGGGGTTCATTGTTTAAATCCTTTTTTGCGGGAACAGCGTATATCATTACAAGTTCCTCGGTGAAATTTTTGTTTTCCGGCAAAACCGTTCGGCTCTACCGGCAGGAAACAATGAACCGCATTTTTTGGATAAAAGTCATCCAACTCCGTGAAAAGTTTTTTCGAATGTAGCAAATGCGCCTTTTTTGGGGGGACTATATACAAAATTCCACCCGATTTGCTTGGTTGGTGTGCTTCGACTAGTTCGCAGTTACCGAGCTTGCCGAGGTGCACTAACCGGCGGTCCCTGAGTTTATCGAAGGGCAGGGACCAGTTGGGAGTTATGAGTTGGGAGTTGGGACTGAGAACTGGGAACTTAAATCGCGATTGTTGGGGCTGCCTCTAACCCAAAGGCTTAGAAGTCGCCGTTTTGGTTGGTGTTTTCGGAATCGCTTTGACATAAATGTTTGACGCGGAGTTTTATCGATTCGCAAAAAACAAAAACGCATCAAAATGAGCAAAACTTTTGATGCGAAACCCTAAAGTAGGAAATGGGGGACTTTGAACTTACTTGTTGATGGCCGCCAAAAAAGCGTCCTTCTTTTCTTGCAGAAAATCCCGGCTGTTGTATTTGCGAATGCGGCGAAGAGCCTGATCGCGAAGCTGGCGTACGCGTTCGTGGGAAATGTTCATGGATTCGCCCACTTCGCGGAGAGTCTGCGGAGCTTCCAAATTGATGCCGAAAATGCCTTCGATGACCTTGGCTTCCCGTTCCGGCAATTGCTCCATCAATTCCTTGGAAAGGTTTTCCACGCTTTGGATTTCGGAATCGGATTCAGGATTCGACGCCCTGCCGTCGGCCAAAACTTCGCCATAAGTCGCTTTGGAATCGGCTTTGAGCGGGCTGTCAAACGAAACGCCGCGTTGCCCGATTTGAATCAGTTCCCGGATGTCTTCGCTGATTTCCTTGCCGCGGGACTGTTCGTGCAAAGCCTTGCGGACTCTTAAATGCTGGTTTGCGGGCAGACGGATAAGGTTTCCTTGCTCGTTGATCGCCCGGGTGATGTAAGCCTTGATCCACCAGACGCCGTAGCTGATGAATTTCAGGCCGCGGGTATGTTCAAAACTTTCGATGGCGCGCACAAGCCCCATGGCTCCTTCGCTCACCAGATCCGGTAGGGGAATCGGGCAGCCGCGGTATTGGATGGCGACTTTCAAAACAAAGCGCATATTTGCGGAAATGAGTTTCTGACGGGCGATTTTGTCGCCTTCTTTGGCTTTTTGAAACAGAATCTGTTCTTCTTCGCGGGTAAGGGGTGCCGTTTTACGTATATCGTCCAAATAGCGTTTCAGGGTTACATCTGTGGAATCAATATGCATCTATTATCCTTTTTTCTATAATATCGCTTTTTTTTAGAGCAAGGAACGTGCCAATCATGTAAATTTTTTAGGATTGTGAAAAAGGGCACTCATTTTGGAAAATTTTATGGCTGGCATAGAAAAAAAGCCGTTCTGGTTGAAGTGAATTGGCGTCTGGATGGGCATGTCTTTTTGCATTCGTTGAAAATATAGTAAATAAATGATGACGTTTTGATGTTAAATGTAATCTATTTTGTCCATTTTGGGAAAAGAATCTCCGATTCGATGTGTTTTTTGTTATGCAAGGGCAAAAATCCTATATTTGAAGCCGTATGACAATTCAAGAACCGGATCAATCCGTCTGGGATCGCTTTTGGGCGCGTAAAAAAGATCTGTCTAAGGTCTATCCTGCTTCGCCGACGATTTTGAAGACGATTTACAAGCATTTCCCGAATGTGCGGGGAATGAAAATTTTGGAAGTAGGACCCGGTTCGGGTCGCGACAGCGCGGACTTGGCAAAACAGGGCGCAGATGTCTATGTTCTCGATTTTTCGGCGGAAAGCTTAAAAACCGTAGAAGCATTGCGGATTCGGGAACATCTGGAAGAAAATCTGCATTGCATCCGCGGAGACGCTTTCCATTCTCCGTTTCCGGACGGTACTTTTGACTTGGTGTTCCATCAGGGATTGGCGGAACATTTTGTGGATCCGCAGCCGCTGATCGAGGAAAATTTCCGGATTGTAAAACCGGGCGGCTATTTCCTTTGCGATGTCCCGCAGACATTCCACTTATATACAGTCGTCAAGCACATTCTGATTGCGATGAAAAAGTGGTTTGCAGGTTGGGAAACGCAATTTACCATCGGTCAATTGCGCCGTCTGGTGAAAAGTTCGGGTTTTCAAATCCGCTATGAATATGGCGACTGGATGCGCCCGAATTTCTTTTATCGTTCTTTCCGGGAATTGTGTTTTAAATTCAACGTGGAATTGCCGAAGTATCCGTTTGCTGGTACCGCTTACCAAAAAGCGAACAACTGGATTTTGGACCGCTTTGACAGGATCGCGCTTTCGCGCTATACGCAGCTGTCTATCGGGATTCTTTCGCAAAAGCCCAAAGAATAAATTTCCATGGCAAGAAAAATTTTCCTGAAAAGGCTTTAATGCTCCCGGGTCGAGGAAAAAGAGTTTGTATTTTCAAAGGATGAATTTGCATTGATGAATGCTCGGGTAAAGTCCTCTTTGATTTTTGGCGTAAAGCTGCTGGTCACTCTCGTCCCGTGTTACTTTGTCTATAATAAGATCGTCGGCACGCCGGGTTGGGATACGGGCGACATTTGGGATCTGTTTTCCGCAGCATCTATCCGTCCGCTTTTCATCGCTTTGCTCTGCCTTTTCCTCTCTAATTTTACGGGCTGCCTGCAATGGAAGTTGCTGCTTGAAAAGCAGGGCGTCCGCTTGGGCTTTGGACATCTGGTAAAGCTCTATTTCGTCGGTTTGTTCTTCAACAATTTCATGCCGGGAAATGTCGGTGGCGATTTAAAAAAAGTTTATGATATTCGAATGCAGGGCGACCAGAAAACGTTGGGCGGGGGGCTTACTGCGACTTTTTTTGACCGTCTTTTCGGGCTTTTCTTTTTGAATGTTCTGGCTCTGGCCGTGGGCTTCCTCTTCTTTGTCCACGATCCGGAACAGCGTCTGTTCCTTTTGCCTTCGTTCTGGGTGTTTTTGGGATTTTGCACTTTGTTTGCGGGGCTTTTCAGCAAACGCCTGGGCCGCATTTTCGCCTGGTTCTCGGGAAAGATTTTTCCGGCTCGAGTCCAGATTCGCATTCTCCATTTTCAGGAGCGCTTCCAGCAATTTCGCAGCGGAAGGCTTTGGGTGCACATCACGATTCTTTCTGCCGTGACGCAGAGCTTGCGGGTTGTCGTGCATTTCTTTTGCGGGCTGGCCATCGGCCTTTCCATCGATGTGTCGTGGTATTTTTTCTTCATCCCGATGGTCGCCGTTGTCAGTGCGCTGCCCATTTCCATCGGCGGTTTTGGACCGAGAGAGCTTCTCGCTCAATCGCTTTTTGAACGGATCGGAACTCCGGGACTTTCTGCGGTGATGGTGCAGTTGCTTGCCTACTTGGTCAGTCTGGTGGTAAGCCTCTTTGGTGCCGTCTTCTTCCTGTCCGAAAAGAAAAAACGCCGCTAGCCTTAGCGACGTCCGAGGAAAAAGGGGCTTGCTTTCTAGCCGTTTTTGGCGCGAAGGAATTGTTCGTAAACAAGAGGGACGAGTTCGGTTTTCGGATTGATGGGGTGGTCTTCGGCGAGAACCTTCACATCGACGGGTTCCAGAATGGTGGATTTGACAATGACTTTGTCCGTATTTTTCCGGGATTCCCATGTCTCGCGGGAGCCTTCAATGTAAATGGGGAGAATCGTGGCGTTGAGGTCGGAGGCAAGGCGGAATGCTCCGCTTTTAAATGGTTTGACCGTGCCGTCTTTGCTGCGGGTTCCTTCCGGGAAAACAAAAACGTGAACGGTTTCCTTTGAATTTTCGATGCGCTCTTTGATGATTTTGCCCGTTTTGGAATTTTGGCGATCGACGAAGATGCAATGCAGAGCTTTCATCCAGAAATTGAGGAACGGAATGTAGGTGAGTTCCTTTTTGGCAAAAAAGCCGATGGTTCGCCCGAGCGAAAGGAAGACGATGGGAATGTCGAAATAGGACTGATGATTTCCGACGACAAAAACCGGACGGTTCCAATCCACGTGGGAAAGGGCGGACTGGTTTGCAATGTCGATTTGTACCCGCAGCACTTTAAAACAATACTTCGCAAAATCCTGAACGTGAAAATCTACCCAGGCGTCCACCGTTTTTTTCATCAGGAATCGACGAAATAAAAAGCGAGGAGTGGCGAAAATCATGTAAGACAGGATAAGCAGAACGCAACGAATCTTAAAAAGAAAAAGAGGCATGGGCGACTTCTCCAGAACAGGTCTGTCCAAATAGCAGAGAAAGCGGGACGGCTTGAATTCGGAAAGACGGCCTTTCCAAAAACGTTTTTTACAATATAATAAAATCAATACCGCTTCTGCGCGGGTGACTCCCACATAAAATAGACGTTTTTCTTCTTCCAGCTGGCGTTTTCTTTGCTTTCTCGTTCCCTCGCATTCTCCCGGTGTCAGCCTTTCGGCGAGTCCGGCGTAAAAGACGACCGTGTATTGAAGGCCCTTGGAGCCATGGACGGTCTCCACGTGCACTCCCGGAATTTCTGGCGAGTCCTCTTCGGCTTCCCGGAAAGTGGGAATGGAAAAATCGGCAAGGGCTTCTTCGTAGTAGAGTCGCTGTCGGTTGTAGCGCACGAGAATCGCAAAGTGGCTAAATTCCAGGTCGTAGGCGGTTCGCAGTTCCCGGATTTTGGCGACAATCCGGAGCATTTCTATTTGCGGGTTGTCGCTTTCCCATATTTCGGGCCTTCTATTTTCTAAAAAAAGCGGATTTTGGGAATGATTTCCCGCCCGGAGCGTTTTTCGCAAAAGCAGCGGCTTTTCTTTGAAGATGTTGTTTGCCAAGTACAGCACTTGAGGAACGGAACGGTAATTCCATTCGAGCCGCAGCAATTGGGAATGGGGAAAGTCCCTGCGGAAACGAAGGATGTTTCCGATGTCCGCCCCGCGAAACCCGTAAATCGCCTGATCGTCATCGCCGACAGCAAAAAGGTGCGGACGGTCTCCCAGAATGGCGCGCACCAGAAGATATTGGGACTGGTTGATGTCCTGGTATTCGTCCACGAGAATTTCCTGGAAACGTTGCTGGATTTCCTGCTTGACTTGGGCGTTGTTCTGCAAAAGATCTGTAGAAAGGTAGATCAGGTCTTCAAAAACGATATTGCCCGATTGCAGGATGCTTTCTTGAATGGGCTTTAATTTGCGGACGAGTTTATGTGAAAGGCGAGGATTGAAAAGCTCCTCCCTGGAAAGCTTTCGCGCGGCGATGCGCCTTTCGGAAAGGGCGCAAGCGAAATATTCGGATTCTTCGGAAACGGGTTTCGGCACTTTTTGAAAACCGGCCAGTTCCCAGCCGAATTTTCCATTGAACTTTTCCCGCAAAATGGAATAAGCCAGGGAGTGGAAGGTGCTCAAGCGGATATCCGCATCGGGGAACAGTTTCTGCACGCGTTCCCGCATTTCCTGCGCCGCTTTGGCGGTGAAAGTCAGCGCCAGAATCGATTCGGGCTTGACTCCTTGCAGGACTCGCCATTGGATGCGCCTTGTCAGCACGGCGGTTTTTCCCGAACCGGCGGCGGCAAGGATCATCAGCGGGCCGTTTTGGGCGTGGTCGTAGAGGACCGCATTTCTCTGATCACTGTTGAGGCCTTTCAGAATTTCCTTTTCCATTTCGTCTCTTTCCATATTTTCCTCTTTGAAAGTCGGTGGACTTTTGCCCGAATCTGTCTCTATGGGTGTAAACGCTCGAAACGGGAAAAATGGGAAAAAGCATTCGATTTTTTTTCTGAATGATGAAATGAAATTTTTGGCAAGGGGTTGTACGAAAATTTTCGGTGGATAAGTTGTGATTTTTGATGTAGTCTGTTTGGTGAAATCGTGGTCATTCAAATGGTTATATATTCTGAATAAAATGCCGACCGCCGGTTTTGGCGGTTTTTAGCGGTTTCTGAGTTTTTTTGCGCTGGCCAGTCCTTTTTAACGCGTTTTTATTAAATTCTCGCCAGTTTTGATTTGAAACCTTTGTGAGATGATTGGGTCGAAATGCCTTTAGATAATGTAATCCGTCTCCAGGACGCCCGTTCGAGCGTTTGGGACGATGTCCTTTCTTGCTTGCGTGATTTGCTTCCGGCGAATGGTTTTGGAATGTGGTTTGGAAACAGGAACCTGACTTTGGACTCCATTGAAGACGGGCGCGCCAGGCTGGTCGCTTCCAACGAACTGGTCGCTTCTTGGGTCGATGGGCATTTCAAGGAAGCTCTCCTGTCGGCGTTTCGCCAGGTTTCCGATGTCGTTGATTATACGATTTCCGTTTCTCCGGATAGTCTGGCTTCCCAGGTTCAGGAATTTTCATCGTCCTCGGTCGCTCCGGTCTTAAGCTCCCGAGCGGAAAAAGAGCAGGAACGGGCGAAAAGAAAAGAGGCGCTTCTCGCATCCTTTTACCCGGATTACCGTTTTGACACGTTTGTCGAAGGCGAATCGAACCGGATTGCGCTTGCCATGTGCCGTTCCGTAGCGGAAAATCCGCAGGAATGTTCCATGAACCCGTTCTTTCTTTTCGGCGGACCGGGAGTCGGCAAAACGCACTTGCTCCAGTCCATTGGGCGCTATGCGCTGACGTATGAAACCGCACCGACGGTCGTTTACCGGACAGCCGAACAGTTCCTCAAGGATTTCATGAAAACGCAGAATCCGGATCTTTCTCGGCAGGAACGCGCGGAAGCTTCGGCGGAATTGCGTCGGACGTATGAAGATTCGCAGTTGCTGCTGATGGACGACATCCAGATTTTGGCGGGAATCGGTCATGGAGCGACGGAAAAAGCCCTGTTCCAAGTGTTGCAGGCGCGGGTCAATTCCAAACGGGTGACGGTTTTTAGCGCCGATCGCCGTCCCTCGGAAATACCGAGCTTGTTTGAAGGATTTTCCCGATTTGACGGCAACAGCATCGCCGTAAGCGTGCCCGATCTGATTACCCGCGTAAACATTTTGCGGAGGAAAGCCGCCGCATTGCAAATCCCCGCGGAAGAACGGGAAAAGATTTTCCAGTGGGTCGCGAGACACCAGCAAGGCAATGTCCGGGAAATCGAAGGAGTTGTCGCCAAGCTTTTTGCCTATCACGATTTGTTGGGCATCTCATTGACGTTGGATTTGTTCAAGGAACTTTGCGGCTCGTGCGACACGACCTTGCCGACGGCGAGCGGGAAAAAAGCGGCGATTACGATTTCGTCCATCAAAGAGGTCGTCGCGGCGGCCTCTGGGATTTCCGTCGAATCTCTGACGGCGAATACGCGGGTGCGGTCGGTTTCGGAGCCTCGCAAAATCGCCATGTATTTTTGTCGCCAGCTGACCAAGGAATCGCTGCTGAATATCGGCTTCCAGTTCGGCGGGCGCAATTATGCGACGGTCATCGCGAGCATCAAGGCGGTGGAACGGGAAATGCGCCGGAATCCGGATTACGCCCAGTCGATAGAAAAGATTCGCCAGTCGTTTTCCCTGTAGCGAGCTTCGGCACTTTTCAACGGGTCACTCACCACGACTTGTTCACTTATGGCAAGTTGGAATAATCCATCCGCTCATCATGGGAAAAGTGTGCGCTGCAACGCGTTGATTTGCAAAGAATTGTGAATTTGGCGGCAGGGGAAGGCCGTTAGGTCATTTTTTGTTTACCAAGGGGGCTTAAAAAGTATAAATTTGTAATGTGGAAAAGAATATCTGGACAAAAAAGGGTTTTACCCTGGTAGAAGTGCTGACCGTTGTGATTATCATCGGCATTTTGTCGGCTGCGGGTTATGCCGGTTTGCAGCGGGCTATTGCGAATTCCCGAATAAAGGATGCGGCGTTCAATATGGCGGCATTCATGGAAACCGCTTCGAATAAGGCGCGCCAGTTGAACGATACCGTATGCGTCAAAAAAATTTCGGACAAGCTGCTTGGCATGTATAAAGGCACCTGTGAAAACCCCACGGATGAAATCGACCGCTTGGAAATGGTGGTCGGCGTAAAAATCATTGACGGATCCATGGACGGCTATGATGTACCCAATCTTTCTGACGGTGCGGAGTTTGCTCACCGCTTTGGGCTTTCTGCCGCCCCGGCTGGGTATTTTCTGGCGCAATACGGAAGCGATGATCTCTATGGAATTGCCGTCAAATACAAGGATAAAAACGCCGTAGTTCCCCGGGTGAGTTACGACGGATCTTCCTGGTCGGATTTATAAGAGGCTTTTATGAAACTGCGAAACGGACAGAACGGCAAAAAAGGATTCGGCATTGTGGAAGTGCTGGTTTCTATCGCCGTACTCGGCTTTCTGTATGCGGCGTTGAATCATTTGCAGACCGGGAATCGGGACGCCCTTCTTCGTATTCGCGGTCGGGATGGCGCTATCGAGGTCGCGCAGCAGGTAATCGATTCGTTGAAAAGTGCCGGTGTCAAGTCTCTGTCGGACAAGGACACGGCCTTTGTCATTCCCGAAATTTCACGAACCTGGAAAGGCCAGCCCGGAATCGTTGCGCATGACATGACCGTAAAATATTCGGTAGCCGTCAATGTCTTTTCGGACAAGGATTATGAGGTCTTGACGTCGTCCAAGTATGATAACATTTCGCACATCTATGCGAAACGCTTGCTGGTAACCGTGGAATGGCCTTTTAAGGGGTCGGTACAGTCCATCAATATTTCGGGAGTTGTCCGATGAATAAAAATGGCTTTACATTGATGGAACTTGTCGTTTATATGGCGATGATTGGCATTGTTGTTCTGGTTGCCGGTCAGGCCTTTTCAGACAGCACGAAATTCCGAGTTCGAACTCAAAATATGCTGAAGGCGTCCGTTGAAGCGGAAAATGTCGCTATGCTTTTTAAAGACGATATTGCGCAAATGGGAGCGAAGAGTTCCAAGGAGACGACGATCGCCGGTGCAGATGACGAATTTAGCGAGTCCCATAAGGACGATATTTATATCGACGTTGGCAATGCCGATAAAACAAAAGAGGACTCGTCGTCGTTCCGTTTGGTTTTCAATCCAACGGGCGAAAATTTGGACAGCTTGATTTTTAGAAAAATCCGTTATACGGAAGAGGGAAAGTTTGCGGCGGTTGAAGAAGTCCGCTGGTTTCTGGACAATCAGGATTTAAAACGGAGTTGTGCCATTGTGTCCAAAGCTGCCGGGGAAGACGACGAACCCTGCGCTTCTTCTGGAGCGGGTCTTTCCGATATGGAGGCTGTTGCAGTAACGATGGCGACGAATGTGCGGAAATTCCGCTTGCTTCCGGCGATTCCGGCAATTCGATCCGACGCTTCCAAAATTTCGGATCAGACGGAACAGATGTTCCCCATGGCGGGATTGGACGCGTTTAAAATGGTTTCCCGTTACGGTGAATCCTATTATAATTTTTTGTCGGCGACGAATACGGCTTCGAATGCGGTAACACTCAGCGGGTTTTCTTCCAATTACGACATGAGCGCGCAGACACCGATCGAGGATGGCAAGCAGGTCAATCAGGTTTTTGCTTTTCAGAAAACGGATAATTCGGGAACGTGGGCGACGTTATGTGCCTTGGATTACAATAGTTTCTCGTTCTATAAGGGATTTGAATATGAAATTTATTTTGAAATTCCCTATCCCACAAATAGCGAAGACAAGGCGAGACTTTTTGTTCCCGGGCGCGATCACATGGCGGTAGGATTCCGTGATATGGAGGGAAACCGTCCGGCTCAAATCGATGATTTCCTATTCTATCCGCCGACGACAATCCGGTCCGGTTCTGTCCCGCGGCGCATGCGTTTTTCTGTAAAGGATTCCGTGAAAAATGTCTGTTTGGCTTTTACTTTTGCCAGCTATTCCCCGGACGCGCATAATGGAACAATTACCATTGAAAATCTGAAACTGAGTCAGATTGCCAGTTCCCATTACGAATTTGATGAAGACAAAATCGAAGTGAAACCGCAGGACAAGCAGAACGTCAAGGCGTTCAAATTGCTTCTTACGATAAAGCGTGGCGGCAAAACGGCAAATGATGCCGGGGAAACGGGGGAGATTTCGCTGGTGATTCCTACTCCCAGCAATGGACCGGATGACTGATGAAAGGAGATGGATGGTGCAGAACAAAAAAGGTGTTTCGTTAATCGTTGTGCTTCTTTTTATGCTGGTGGCGACGATCGCTGCCACGGCAACCTACCGCTGGATTACTTCAGAGGAGCGTTCTTCTGCGTCTCGAATGCTTCAAGAGGAAGCGTATCAAAGTTCTGTGGCCGGAATTGAATCGGCGCGTTCCTGGATGGCTTATCATGCCAATGATGTTGGAGCCTTGATTAAGCAATACAAGGATGGTGGCAACAAGCCCATCAAACTGACGAATCGTTTTGTGGAACTTGCGAAAGCCGGGCAAAATTACGACGTTTGGTTGATTGGCGTGAATACGGAAAAGTCCACTTACAAGATGAAAATCCTTTCGGAAGGCCGCGCTCGCAATGGAGCGGCAAAACACAACGAATTGGCGATTATGAATGTGGACGGATTGTATCAGGTTCAAATTCCCAGCAAGAAAAATGACGCCTCTGTCGATTTTGATTATGCGTATTTCGGGGGATCCTATAGCGGAGCCGGAAACGTAAAAGTGACTTCCGCTGTCGTAAACGGAAATTGGAGTGGCAACCCGCAGGAAATCACCAAAAATTTCGTGGTAACGGGAAACGCCACTTTAAGCGGAAACAATGTTAGAGTGGGGCAATTAGCTTGTGTGGGGGGGGATTTTTCCATACAGAACAATGGCTTGACAGGAAATGATTTGTATGTGGGTGGCAATGCTACCGGCAATTTTCAAATGTCTGGTGATGTTTACTTTGACGGCAATGCCGGAACGCAGGAGGGCGGGGAATCTTCGGTTGCGGGTAGCATGACGTTAAATGGTCGCTTTGTCCAACAGGCAAATAAGGCTTTTTCTGTTGGGGCAAATCTTTGCACATCGGAAAAGGGAATGGTCTTTTCGCAGGCGAACGATGCGTCTCATCAGCCGTTTACGGTGAATGGACACGTATGGATGCCGGGCAACTTGAATGTATTCGCTGGAGACGCGGGCAGCTCATCAAATTCGGCTTTGAGAGGCTATAACAATTTTTACTATTATGACAGAATTATTCTTGGCGCACAAGATACCTCCCGGGTTTACATTAAAACGGCCCATCCTGCGTCGGGTTATGAGTCTTTTCGCAAAAGTAAGAAATTTACGGAGACATCCAGCAACAATTATCGCATTTGTTCTCAATCTACAACAACGCCGGTTTGTTTGGAATATGGTTGGTGTGGATGGGGTTGGGGTCGCTGCTGCACAAAATGGGATAATAAGAATACCTGTACGAACTGGACAAATTGGGGCGGCGGCGATTATTTCCCATATGCTGAAAAAGAATCCAATAGATTAACAGATGACAAGTATTACATCTATTTTATGAAAGACGGTGTTAAGGATGTGGAGTTTAAAACGGAGTATAACTCCTATTGGGGTGAAAATATTGCATCCTATTATGTGGGGGGGGCGTTGTTTTATAATTTGTGGGACGTCTGGAATGAATTTAATTACAATTCGGATGCTCCCGGTATTTCGCAATGGTGGACTTTCACCCAACATGCTCTTGATGAAAATGGCGAGGTTCTCAGTTCTCCATATTGCCGGAAAAACGGCTCGTTTTCGAATGGCTCTTCAGATATCAATGCCGCTCGCCCGGTATGCGAAGTAATGCCGTGGTTTAAGTCGAATGGAAAACTTTTCACAACACTGCCGTCCGAGCCGCCATTTGAATGTGCGGAAAAGGTGAAAGACAACTGCGATTCGATTTGGGAAAAGAAACCGGGTTGTGACGGCTCGTCTTATAAGGTGGACGATGTTTTGACGACCGGCTACAAGGAGTTTGAACAATTTGCGAATAAAGGTTGTGCTGCGTCCATTACCGAATGGAATAGCAGTTTGGTTCAAAATTTAAATGACTGCTATAAAAAGAATATAAAGGATGACAAGCAGGAAAATCTTTACAATGGCTACTTGGTCGTGAATGTCCATGGCGGAACCAGCTCGACGAATCCCTCGGGAACTTTGGACGGAAAATTCATCATTATTGCCGAGGATCCCATATACGCACGACTTCCGCCGACGACGAACAATACCTACGTTTTCCTGTATTTGAAAAATGGTGCGGCTAATTTGAACGATGCCACTGTAAAAAATTATTTCATTTTTACTTTGGGAAACATTCAAAACGGCCTGCAATTCAATTTGACTGGGACGATTTATGCGGCGGCTTCGACCTGCGCTGGGCTTGGGGCTTTGCAAAGCTCTTCCATTGAATACAGTGCAGACGTTATTCAAGAGATGACCTCTGCCGGAATTATATGCGATAAAAATCAGGTTGATTGCGGGGGAGTCAAGGGGTCGAGCTCTTCGGGAGCTTCGTCGGCATCTTCAAGTACGGATGAAAGCTTTGGTGCACAGGACGGTTACTATATCGCCACGTCGCCGCAGCTGGGCGTTGCGGTGGAATCGCAATACAAAAATAACGAAAAGGTTGATGATTTGAATTCCGCCGAGTCGGCAAGTCCTTCTTTTATCGTTTTGCCGAGAGTCGTCTATTTGACGCAGCAGGCTCCTGGCCGATTGGAGGACTACTATGGCGTTATTCCGCTGAATACAAAGGCAAAGGTTCTGTCGCCCAGTGTCAGCTGCGATGGCGGAATCTCTACAACGGGAGTGCTATACAACGGGACAAATGATATTCCGGAGGGCTACTATACCTGTCAAGTGACGGGTAGCGTGGAAGGAAATTCTTCAACGGTTCCGTTCTTTGTCGTGGTCAAGGGATCCAGCGCATCGTCCATTTATGTATCCTTCAAGGAACCCAGCGTGAAGGTGGCAAAAGGGGCGGAGGTTACGCTTTCTTTGGTAACGTCTGCGCCAACATCTACAGCACAGGCGGAATACGAAGTCAGCATGTTGAAGCCTTCGGATGCCGACGGTTGGACGATTTCCGCTTTGGATGGCGTAACTTGTTCAGGCAATGTCTGCAAAGTGAAAATCAGTTCCGTAAATTCGGAAACGCCCGTATTCAAGGTTTCCAGTTCGCTGGGAACGGGTTCGTTGACGTTCTTTATCACGGAAAGTTCGGGCTGCCTGCCGGGAACGAACCCGACAGAAACAGTCATCGGTTCTTCCTTTGTTACGGTAACCCGCAAGGAAATTTCGGAGTGCACAGAGCCGGAATGCGTTTCCTATCAAGACGAATTCAGCCGACCTAACTGCACTGCGGACAAAACATGGATAACGGTTTCTGGAACGGACTGCTCACCGTTGGCCGCCAATAATTCTTGGACTTGCGGCGTTTCGGGAAATATTTCTGCGCAGGCTGTCGGAAACATTCCCGTAGGGTGCGAAGCGATTATTCCTGCGATTACGCTGGTGGGACCGTTTGAAGAGAACAGCGCCCAGGTTGTATATGGTTCCCTGAAAGCGAAAAAGTCCAAATTTACCGTCAAATATTCGGGGCCGGGCATTTCTGGAAATCCAGGAATCGTCGTAAATATCTTGGGCTCAACTCGGAACGAGCGCGAAGTCTGCACCTATGACAATGCAAAAGACGATGGCTGCACTTATTCGGTCTATACAGGAGAAGAGGTAAGGCTTTCCTTTGAAAATGAAGAAAAAGAATTTAACTATTGGTCGTGCGAAGGAGGAAATTGCCCGACGGACGTTCTAAAAAATGAAACCTTCTCTATCCCGGCAATTTCCGGGGACAATTCGGTTGTCGCCCACTTTAACGAAAAAGATTCCCATTGCTTCTTTGATGAATTTACGGGCAGCGCAAAGTGCGAATCTAATATCTCGGATTTAGAAACAGCAAAGTATTGCATTAGTACGTCCGGCAAAGAGGCAAACGCAAAATGGTTTGCTGCGAAAGCTTCGAACCTGGATGTCGATGATGTGCTGGAAGCTTTGGACTATTCGGAGGGCAGGATTTCTTTGAAGAAGGGTGCCGTGGATAAAATGGAGGCCAATAAGCCGGCTGTCGTCATTATGAGTTCTGTCGATGCTGGCCTTTATGGGACGTTGACTGCGCAGTTCATGGTTCCCCGAATGGGTTCCGGCTCGAATATTTCCAGTGCGACGGTAAAGCAGTCGGGTTTTGTTCTGCGAGCCGATGTAACCGGTCAGTCGTTTTGGCTTTTGAATATTTACGCCAATTCTTCTGGAAACCTGGCTGCTAGAGTTTGTCTTCTCGGAGGAGACTGCTTGAAGGAAAAGGAATTGTTGACGTCCGGAAACAGTTCCATTTCCATTGGTTCCACGGAAATTGTCTCTATGAATGCGAAAATTCAGCCGGGTGCTTCGGGAGACGAACTGGTTCTTACCGTTGTTTCCGGCTATTCGGGAAATACGACAACCAACGCTGTATTCAATTTGCGGGAATTGTCTTCTCCCGCCGCATTCTCGGATCGTTCGCACCAGTATGTCGGCTTTGCCCTTTCCGACCCGAACTTCAAACTTTACGACATCGGCTGGAGCAGCGAAGACTACGGTTCGCAGTGCTGGGACACACCTCCGACAATCAAGTGCTCGTTTAAAGCCGCTTATGTTGGCGGAATCGTGCCCAAGGACAAGGATTCGAAACCGTGGGTCGGTTTTTCAAGCTGGTTTGATGCGCACAGCTGCACTCCGACGTTCTGGTACAAGGGAAACGATGCCTGCGGGGGTTCGGGCGTGGATTATGTGCAATGCTATGCTGATTATTCTTTTGGCGAATCGGGTGCCCACGGCTATATGGAAAATGACAATGAAATTAAAATGGCCAAGGCTCAAGTTTCAAATTGCGGTTCCTATTCAACGGAAAGCGCGCAGATGGCAGCACTGACAGGAGAGGCGACCTGCGGATCTTTCTGGGTTGGCGAACAAACGAATTGCCATGAGGATGTTCTTTTTGAAAGTGCAAATGGCTCTGCGGAATATTTTGTGCCAAGTTCGGGAATGGCCTCCAACTTGCGGGATGCCGTGCTGGTTGTGGAATTGGAAAACGAGTCGGCTGCCGAAATCCACGTTTCATTGTGCAGCCAAAGTTCGGAAGATTCCTACACGTATGGCGGCGATCAGATTTGTTCATTGCCGTTTTCGACAAATGATTCCGGAAAATTGACATTCCGCTTAGCGGATGTGGAAAATGTCGATGGCTTCGATATTGAAAAGATTCGAGGCGTCTATGTGAAGAATATGGAATCGGGAAAATCGATCGGGATTAAATCCGTCCAGTCTTCGTGCGATCATGTGTTGAAAATCAAGAGCTGCTCTGCGGCTTATAATGGCGGAATCTGGAACATTTCTGCAGAAATGGAAAATGCCGAAGATGCGCTTTCTTATGAAATTGTGCAGAAAGTCGATGGTTCAGAAAAGGCAACGAAAACGGACAACTGTTCCGGGCAGAATACATGCAAGATGACAGGAAACAAATACGAATACGATTGGCTGGAAAATCTTGATGACTATGCAAGCAATTTGGGAAAATCTTATCAATTTGAGATTACGCCTAAAGGAAATCATGGAGAGGCTGCTGGTTCGCCTTGCTTAACCGATTCTGTTACAGCAGGAGCCATTACCGCTTCGTGCCACATTGAAAAAACATCTGTCGAGCAGGGAAAGGGAATACCCGTGGTTACGTATTCACTTAAAAATTGCCCGGATAACAAATGTGGCTATAAAATTATGCTGGACAGCGAAACCTCAGTTGGCGAAAATAGCCAGACAGGCAATTTTGAAAACTATAATACCGTGTACAATGTGGCGAATATTTCGGATGCGTTGGTGGTAGGGGAACACTCCATTACTATGGAATCGACGAACCCGAATCGGCCTTTTGATTTGGTCAAGTGCGGGTCTTTCTCGGTAAATGAATCCACGGGTAACTCCAGCAGCTCTTCGGAAGCCGTTTCTTCGAGCAGCAGCGCGGGGGCGATAACGGCGACGTGCAATGTGATGTACAATAGTGCTGCTGTTTCGACTATTTATACGAATGTGAGTTATACATGGAATGTGACGAATATTTCGGGAGCTTCTGGTGATTTTGATCCCACTTTGCAAATTACAGCAACGGGATATTCGCAAAAAATTAATTGTGGTACGAGCGGTTGTTGGAATAATGGATTTACCACACCGATTACGCCGGGTAGTTATGAATACAAATTGATTTACGATGAGAATGTTATTTGTTCTGCGACTTTTGAAGTTAAACCCGCGTTAACCTGTTCCGTGGATAAAACGGAAATTGGTTTGGGAGAAAGCTTTACGTTATCTACAGTTTATGCAGGTAATGCTTGGAATTGTGAACTTTCCGGGAATGGCGCGACAAGTGCCTGCAATTCTTCCCATACGATTACGCCGACGGCACTCGGGTCGCAAACTTATGTGTATAAGGTAACCAACGGAAGTATGGGATATGCGGAATGTTCTGTGGATGTGTCTGTAGAGGAACCTCCTCCGACAATCACCTGCCCGGACGATATGACAAAGCCTATCGGGGCTACGGTTTCTGTTACGCCGAAATCCTTAAGCGGTTGCGCTAGCGGTTGTTCTTGGACAATTGATGGGGCGGGGGCTTCGGGAAGCGGCTATACGGGTGGCGCAGTTTCCTTTACGGGGGCAAGCTCTGCAGGAACCCAAAGCTATACATTTAACGTGTCCAATTCCAAAGGAAGCGCAAGTTGCAACTTTAATGTGGAATACTCTGCAAGTGCTACGATTGACATAACAGCATCATATGGATCATATCAGTCTTATACCCCAGGTAAGTGCTATTCGATTACAATGGCTGGAGGTAGCGTTTGGAGATGTACTGCAGGAAGTTGGAGTACAACAAGATTTATCGGAGTATTTAACTCTAGTAATTTTAATATTGAGGCTTGGCAGACTCAGGCGACCACTACTAATCCGGGTTCAGGATCTGTTGTGGAATTTTGTGTCGATGACAATGCTCCTGCAGATTTGCAATGTACAAACGATTGGTGAGTAAATTTTCTTTTTGAAACATTTGCCGTTTTTTGTAAAAATCATCATTTCCTCTGCTCTTGGGCAGGGGAAATTTTTTTCAAAAATTCTTGACGTTTTTTTTTAGATTTTCTAAAATTGCGCCAGAATTTTCACTGCGTATAATGGTTCAGCGTGAAATCCGATGGGTTTTATTGCAAAACTTCCACAGAACAAAAAAGAATTTTCGCTGTTTCTTTTTATCATTTCTTTTATTTCAATGAACATCATCGCACCTCTAATCACTTGTTTTTGAAATGGGCTTTAGTTGTAGGGGTTTGGATCTCATTGTGGATTCCAGAAAAAGACGCCATTTGATTTTGTGAAAAACGAGTATTCGTTTCGAGCGTCAGAAGCGGACGGCAATTCTGTCTCCGAGTGGACTTGTTTGACATAGAATGAATAGAGCTCAAAGAAGTTGAAATGGGGCGTTAGTGATTTGACGTTGTCATGATGTTGCATTTTAAAATGGGGATTAGGTTGATAGGAATGCTGGCGAGTTTTCTTTTTATATATTTGATATCATGATTCTCTCATTTTCCCTTAAAAATTTTGGTTGTATAGAAAAAGCCGAGGCAGGTTCTCTTGCTCAAATCAATTTGATTGTCGGCCCAAATTCAGTGGGTAAATCGATTTTGCTAAAGGCTCTTTATTCTGGCGTAAAGTCTGCTGAAATGTATAAACGAGGGAAAGATGATCGTTCGTTCTATTCTATCTTCTCCGAAAAATTGAGATGGGTTTTTCAGCTCGATTCCCTTTCCGAGATCGTTCGGGTCGGGCAAAATTCGCCTGCGGAATTTGAATGGCGAACTTCCGAAGAACATTTGTCCATAAAAATTTCATCCGAAGGCAAATTGACTTTCGGCGAAGATTCTCCAAAACCGAGAAATGTAAATTCTGTCTTTATTCCGGCGAAGGAAGTGATATCGCTTCAATCCATTATCAACAAGGCTCGATATGTGGACAAAATCTTTGGATTTGATGAAACCTATTCGGATTTGTGCACCGCTTTGTCGCTTCCGACAACAAAGGGAAAGAATTATAAAAACTTTGCGCATTCCCGCAAAGAATTGAAGGGGGTGACCGGCGGCATTGTTTTCTTTAACAAGAAGAAAAGTAGATGGATGTTTAGCAAGGACGATATTACGCTTCCGATAGAATTGGCGTCCGATGGAATCAAGAAAATTGGCATTCTGGATACGCTGCTCGGAAATCGCTATTTGTCGCCGAAGTCTGTCGTTTTTATTGACGAAATAGAATCGTCTCTGCATCCTGCAGCCATATCGAAACTTTTGGATATTGTTTTTCAGTTGTCGAAGACGGGAATTCAATTTTTTATTAGCTCGCACTCCTACTTTGTCGTAAAGAAACTGTATTTGATTGCCTTGGAAAATGAAATAGACATTCCCATTTTATCCTTGGGCGAAAATTTAACATTGAACAACTTGAAGGACGGAATTCCGGAAGACAACGAAATTATTGCCGAGTCCATCCGTCTTTACGAACAGGAAATTCGGCTATGACAGAAGAGGTGAAGATAACAGAATCGGGAATGACTTTCGTGCTTCCGAAAGAAAAATTGTTTTATATCGAACCGTATGCTCAAAAGAATGATTTTAAATTGAAAACAGTTGAGTTTGTTTGGTGGGAAAATAACGAGATGCGGTTTATCGAAGCCAAGTCTTCCGCCCCGAATGCAAAATCGGGAAATTCCGCATTGCCTGAATATATAAGCACCATATCTGAAAAATGGATAAATTCTATCCATATTGCTGCCAGCAAATTTCTAGGAGTTCTTCCCGGCGAATCGAACAATTTGAAAAACTGGGGTAATATTCGGCTTAAACTTTATTTGGTTTTAGGAACAAATGCGAACGGGCAAAATTTTAGAAAGGAATGGCTCCCGGATTTACAAAACGCTTTTAACAGGAATGGAAATTTAAAAAGCTGGCGTAAAGTCTGGAGTCCAAAAGACGCCAATTGGATAAAAGTCGTGAATGAAGAAATGGCTCGAAAAATAGGGATTCTTCCGGCTAGATAAGTCCCCAGATTCAAATCATAATTTTCCCTTTTCGTTTGTGGATTCCAGAAAAAGACGCCATTTGATTTTGTGAAAAACGAGTATTCGTTTCGAGCGTCAGAAGCGGACGGCAATCCCGGCACCGTTAGGGTAGAAATAAAAAGAAACGCGGTCTTCGCTTTTGCCGTCGCGAAGGTTGGCAAAGCTTTTTCCCACCGTGCGGCCAATGGCAAAGCCGACAAGGGCTCCCGCAAAAATATCGCTCTCCCAATGCGCCATAAAAGACATGCTGGCCCCGATAAGCAGGGAATAGGCGATGGCTCCGATGCGAATCGCCGCATTTTCGGGGTAGAGGGTCGCAAGAGTTGTCGCCATGGCGACCGCTGTTGCCGTGTGTCCCGAAGGCCAGCCGTCAAAAATGCCCCCGCGCCAGATTCCCCATTTGAAATCCCCGCTGTAGTCCTTTTGGTAATCTTTGTCTCCATCGGCGGCGTCGGCAACGTGGGGCGGCGTGCGCCCCGTAAAAATCTTGGCAAAGCTGGTGACGCCAAATCCGAGAATGGCGGCTTGACCGACCGCGATTCCGGCGATTTGGATTTCGCGGCTGTCGCTTCCCCAATACATCGACAGGGGAACGATGAACGGCGCGAGCGATCCGATGACGCCTCCGGGAAGAGTCGCCCACGTAGCAAGAGCTTCGTGTCGAACGCAAAAACGGTTCCATTTCCAGTCGGCTCCGCTTTCCACCAGCCCGTAAGTCCCGGCGGCACCGAGCGCCCAATGCGCCCCATAGCCATAGGTGAATGCGCCCAGGGCGTTCCACCCGAACTGGTGAAACAAAGTGGGGAAGAGCGGGACGCGTTCCGGCTGTTCGATGGCGGCGAAAGCAGAGGTTGCCAGAATCCAAAAGAAAATAATCGGCAGCGCAAAGGAAAATTTCATTTTGATAAGATAATACTTTGAGTGGACTTCAAGTCAAGGGGCTTTTTCTTTCGCAAGGGGGAACTCGGTTATCAGTAATCAGTTCCTACTCCCAACTTCCAACTAATCACTGATCACTAGTTGCTAACCCCTAATCCCTAACCATGGTTTGACAAGCTCACCAATCCCTAACCAAGCAAATCGGGTGGAGATTATAAGTCCCATATCATTTGATACAAACGGGAAAATGTGGATAGAGAGCAAAATATCATTTGATACAAGCCAGAAAATGTGGATAGGGAGCAAAATATCATTTGATACAAGCCAGAAAATGTGGATAGGGAGCAAATATCATTTGATACAAGCCAGAAAATGTGGATAGGGAGCAAAATATCATTTGATACAAGCCGGAAATGTGGATAGACTGCCAAATATCATTTGATACAAACGGGAAAATGTGGATAGAGAGCAAAATATCATTTGATACAAGCCGGAAGTGTGGATAGACTGCCAAATATCATTGGAAATTATATACAATCTTCCTTCAAATCCCCTCAAATAAATTTTTTTTCAAAGCGTGAATTTCCTTTTCACAAGGGGAATTTCTTTTCGCAGACTGCGAGGTGCTCGCTTACCCATGAGTCTTGGGAACTTGTTCCCTTAGACGAATTGTGCAAAGCCCCATGAGCCTTGGAAGCTCTGCTTCCTTTAGACGAATTGTCCCTTCCAGGGATACTTCAACTACGGAATCGGAGATTCCAAGTTTCAGGGATGCAAAGCCGAAACAATCCTTGCTGGCTCCGCGTCATTGCGAGGCGCAAAGCGCCGTGGCAATCCTATTTGCGGAAAAAAGGATTGCTTCTACACTTCGAGTATAACTCCACTAAGGTAACAAAGTTACCAAGTGTCGTATATCCACATAGAGGATAACTCCACTAAGTCAATAAATTGACAAGTGTCGTATAACCCCTGTGGGGTTCGCAATGACAGTCGCTTTCAAATATGGCTGTTTTTCTCCTTGGCGGGTTCGCAATGACAACTGCAGCCTGCACATTTTGTAGCTGTTTTCACGTGCACACGAGTCGAAACTTTTTGCGGCGGGTAATTTTTATATGCAAACGCGCTAAACCCGGTTTGCTTTGACAAGCGGTTACCGAGTATCGCGCCGTCTGCGAGAAAATTTCTATTTCTGCTCCCCTTTGACTCCCGAATATCCGGTATTTAAAAACTCCTCCCTTGGAAAGGGCAAAGCAAAAAGTATATTTAGGCGGAAATTTGGGAACCCGCTATGAAATTCCTATACATCTTGGTCAGCAACGATAGCGATATTTTCTATGAACAGACTTTGGCTTCTGTCCATTCGCTGAAGCATTACAATCCAGAAGCTTTTGTTACACTTCTTGTGGATGATAAAACCGATAAAACGTTGTTCGGCTTCCGTGCTGAAATCAAAAAATTCATCCAAGAATATAAGGTCGTTCCTTTTGACGAAAAAATTTCTAATAAAGAACGCTCCCGCCGCTTGAAAACGAATATGCGGAATTTGTTGGAGGGGGATTTTCTTTATATCGACGGAGATACGGCGATTACAGATAAATTGGAACTTTCTCTTGACGAAGACGCCGATATTGCTGCGGTTTCTGACTTGCACGCTCGAGAAAACGATTCCTATCACGTCCGGCACAAGAAAAACAACGCGGATAAAAAGACGCTAGGATTTACTCTTTCTTTAAAGGATCTTTTTTTTAATGGCGGCGTGATTTATGCCAAGGATTCACCGAAAGCCCATGCGTTTTTTGACAAATGGCATGAACTCTATCTTTTTTGTGCTTCCCGCGGCATTTATACGGACCAGATTTCGTTGAATGAAACGAATCATCTTTTAGGGCTTCCCATTCGGGAACTTCCAGGAACGTGGAATTGCCAGGTCCGCGAAGCTTATAATCATCTATATCGCGTGAAAACGATTTATCCATTGCTATGTCAAGCGAAAATCGTTCATTTTTTTGGCTCGGGAATTGATGGCAAGCGAGAACCGCATCCCCTGATGCGAAAGGATTTTTTTGAATCTATTAAGCGCAACGAAAAAATAGATGAAAGGTCTCGGCAAATTATCTGCAATGCTAAAATGGAATTTGCTTTTGCTCCAGAAACCCTTGATGCGAAAATGCGCTTCCCGCTGTTTTTTATCTATCGTCAATTTCCGCGGATGGCAGAATTATTATTGAAAGAAAAAAAAACACTCTCTTTGGCGGTCATCTATAATTCAAAATTCAAAGCCAGTGAATTTGTTATTCAGGGAATTACGCTTCCAGATGTCGAAAAGATTCCTCTTCATTTTCAGAATAACCGTTTGAGCTATGCGCTTTATGGATTGTTTTTGCACTTGCATATTTTTTCTTTAGCATTTTTTTTCCGCTATTCCCGAAAGACCCGGAAAAAACTGAAATCTCTTTGTGGAGATGTTTTTTGCTGGGATTGTTGTTCGCTTCAGGAATATCCTGTGTTGAATAAGGGCTTGCATTCTGCTCGCCGAAAAAAGGTGTTTTTTTGGAATCCCTTATCCCGCTGGCATTCGTTTCCGCATTTTATTCAAAAGCAAGTGGACTTTTTAAAAAATCAGAATTTTAACTTTTACACGATTGAAGCGAAGGATGCGCAAGCCTATTCTCTGGAACTTGTCAAAAACGTCAATCGGAAATGTGATGAGCCGGAGAATGTTTCTATTCGGCAGGATTTTTATTTTATTGGAAAAGAGAAAAAAAGAAAAGAAACAATATCCCTTTTGGAACGCGCTTTGCAAAAAAGAGGATTCCGAACCTTATTCTATTTAGTGAAAGACAAATGCGATGCGATTTCTCTGGATGAAAATGTACGCCATTCGCAGGAATCCGCTTGTATTGTGGATATCGTTGATGAAAATCAATCGGCATTTACGCTCCGACCTTTTGATGCGTTATTCTTAAAGCGGAAACTTTTGACCAATTCTTGGCAAATAGAACAGGCGGATTTTTATCATCCGTCGAACATATACATTATTAAAAATAATTCTTTGGATGGCGTTGAAGATTTTATGAAAGAACCCTATCGGGAAATCGACCCGCAAATTATTGCGCAGTATGAAGTCAATCAGTGGCTGCAAAATTTCCCAGGAGTTTCTTTAATTTCGACTGGACGATGATGGATTCCATACAGACCGATCAAAAATTTTTGATGAAAAGTACGCTGTTTACTTTTTTGGGTTCCGCCCTGAAAGTCATCGCGGCCGTTTTGACGATTGTCGTTGCGCGCGTTTTTGGCAAGGAACTTTTTGGCATTTACGTTTCCACGCAGCTTCTGGTTTTGACGCTTAGCCGTGTGGCGATTCTCGGGCTCGACAAGGGACTCCACCGCTATTTGCCGCAGAACAAGGTGTGCGGGCGTATTTTATACGAAGGTATCGCCGAGTCGTTGCGGTTTGCGCTTGTTGTGGCTTTGATTATTTCTTCTCTCCTTTGGATGGGTTCTTTTTTCAATTTGCAAAGGTTTTCGACGGGGCTTGCCATGCTTTCGTCGGCGGAAATCTCCCTCTACGTCCTTTCGGTGATTCCTTATACGGCGCTGTTGCTTTTTGCCGGGGCTTCGGAGGGGAACCGTCGTCCGCAATACAAGATTTTCATTAACGATTTTGCGGTAACGACTCTTTCTCCGGTGATAGCGTTGGCTTTTTACTTTGCGGGAATCTCGGGAAAATTTGCGCTGCCTCTCGGCTTTTTTATGGCCAATATATTGGGCGTTATGGTGTATTTCTTTTTGATGAAAATGCAGTTTCCGGAGCTTCGTTTTTTGCAGAAGAAGAAAATCCCGAAGGAACTTCTGGATTTTTCGCTGCCTCTCGGCTTTGCCGAAATTGTCGCCGCTTTTTTGCTTCGCGTGGACCTTTGGATGGTGCTTGCGCTTATCGGTCCGGAAGCCGCTGGTATTTATGCGGTCATGGTTACGATTTCAAATGGACTGAAAACCATTCGCCAAAGCTACAATCCGATTTTGCAGCCGGTCGTTGCATCGATGTCTGCGGAACGCCTGAAAACCGATTTGAAACCCGTTTTTTCGTATTGCGTTTCGATGGTGACACTTATCCAGTTGGGTATCGGATTCTTTATCGTGTTTTTTCCGGAACAGACGATGCTGATTGCTGGCAAGTCTTTTATTACCGAGGAAAATCCTGTCGCGGTTTTGGGAATTCTGATTATCGGCAATTTGATTAACGGCTTTTTTGGACTTTCTGGCGCGGTCATCAACGGTTTAGGTAAAAGCAAATTCATGTTGATGATGAATGTGGTTTCGCTCATTTTTGCGCTGGCGATGAACCGTTTGCTGATTCCGGTTCTGGGCATTGCGGGGGCGGCACTTTCGTCGATGTCCTACCAAATTTTGCAAAGCATCTGGATGAATATCTATTTGAAAAAAATGGGATTCTGGCTTTATCAGAAATTTCTTTGGGGGCAGGTGTTTTGGATGGCGCTCCTGGTGGCGTTTTATGTTTATTTGCAGCTCGCCCCCTCGCCTTCGCTTTCTTTGAAGGCGGTCGTGTATGCGGTTTTGCTTCTTTTGTTGCTGTGGACGTTTTGGAAACAGGGGCTTTCCGGCTATAAAAAGGGCGTAGCGCAAAATTCTTCAAAGAAAAATTAGAGGTTTCGGGCGATGCTTGTTTCGGCGATTGTTGCGGTTTCGGAAAATAATGTGATTGGTAAGGAGGGGCATTTGCCGTGGCATTTGTCGCAGGATTTAAAACGCTTCAAGGCGATAACTTCGGGGCATTCCGTTTTGCTTGGACGCAAAAATTATGAAGACATTGGGCGCCCCTTGCCGAACCGCACGAATTATGTGCTGACGCGGAATGAAAACTTTGAAGCGCCGGGCTGCGTTGTTTGCACGAGCTTGGATGCGGCGGTGGCCGCTGCGAAAGAAAGCGGGGAATCGGAACTTTTTGTGATAGGCGGGGCGGAGATTTACCGGGCGGCAATGCCGCTGGTGGCAAAGCTTTATTTGACCCGGGTTCATGCGCAGATAAACGGCGACGTGGAAATGCCGCCTTGGGGTTCAGGTTGGAAAATGCTGAGTGAAGAATTTTGTGAAAAAGGCGAAAGGGACGATTTTTCTTGCACTTTTCAAGTGCTTGTCCGGTAGGGTGGCTAGTTTTTAGTAGTTAGTGAGCCTGTCGAAAATCCGCCGCCCTTTGCTATCCTCCCCGTACAAATTCAATCGCTTCATCCAGTTTGCGAAAACGCCGGATGTCGATTTTAGAGGATTTGGAGACTTTGGACGAAGCCGGAAGAAGAATGTGTTCAAAACCGAGCCTTTCCGCTTCTTTTACCCGCAGGTCGGTCTGGCTGACGGAGCGAATCTCCCCCGAAAGACCGAGTTCGCCGATGACAATCGTTTTGGGCGGGAGCGTGATGCCCAGATGGTTGCAGACGATGGCGAGCGCAATGGCCAAATCCGTCCCGGTGTCGTTGATTTTGAGCCCGCCGGCGATGCTTGCGAAAACGTCGGAGTTGCCGATGGGAATGCCGCCGAATTTGTCGAGGAGCGCCAGAATGATGGTCAGACGTTTGGGGTCGATTCCAGCGGCGACCCGTTGCGCGACGGCGTAATTCGTTTGATTTACTAGGGCTTGCGTTTCAAAAAGCATGGCGCGAGAACCTTCGATGGTGCAGCTGACGACGCTGCCGGGCGAGTTCATGTTCGTGGCGTCAAGAAATATCTTGCTCGGGTTGGTCACGCTGACAAGCCCGCCGGAAGTCATTTCGAATACGCCGATTTCATCCGTTGCGCCGAAGCGGTTTTTGATGGTACGCAATATGCGGTATTGATTGTTGCGGTCGCCTTCAAAATAGGCGACGGTATCGACCATGTGTTCTAGAATCCGGGGGCCAGCGATTTGCCCGTCCTTGGTCACGTGCCCGATGAGGATGGTAATGCAATTTGCATTTTTGGCGAACACCATTAGGGAAAGAGTGCTTTCTCGCAGCTGGGAAACGCTGCCCGGCGTTCCCGGCAGTTCGGCGTTGTAAATGGTCTGGATGGAGTCGATTACCATAATTTCCGGTTCAATGGCTCTTGCTTTTTCCAAAATCCTATCCAAGTTGGTTTCGCAAAGGAGCATCAAGTCGCTGCCGGAAACTCCCAACCGTTCGCTGCGCAATTTGACTTGGACCGCGCTTTCTTCGCCGCTGACATAAAGCGCTTTGACTCCAGCGCTTGCCATAGTCGCCATGGTTTGCAGCACCAGCGTGGATTTGCCGATTCCCGGATCGCCGCCGATAAGCACCAAAGAGCCGGGAGCAAAGCCGCCGCCGAGAGTTCTGTCAAATTCGGGGCTGGCGGAACTGAGTCTTTGGGTCGCGGTGGTCTGGATGTCGGCTAGTCGGCGGGGAATTCCCGCTGTTCCATCTTTGTCCAAAGAATTGCGGCCAAGTCCTCGCCGGGTGGATTTGTTTTCGGCGGCTCTTTCGACGAGAGTACTCCAGCTTCCGCAATTCGGGCATTTTCCCGCCCATTTTGGGGTGATTTCGCCACATTCGGTGCAGACAAATTCTGTTTCGGCTTTCATTGGCTACTCCATAAAAATCGGGTTTAAAATAAAAAACTGCCACTGTATTTAAGTGACAGCTTTTGTCGAAATTTGAAAAGACTAGTTTTCAATGCCGGCTGCTTGATCCGCAGTCTTGCGACGGCGTTTCTTCTTTTTCGGCTGGTCCGAAGAACCGCTCTTCTTTTCTACGGTGACGCTTGCCGCTTTTTCGCCTAGCTTGGTGAATCCGTATTGACGAGGTTCAAAGCCGTCCGGGAATTTGGTCTTGGCGTCGTAGATGACCTTTTTAGCGGTGAATTTTTCAATGTGCGCGTTGGAAAGGTCCGCTCCGCTGAAGTCCACGTTTTCCATTTTGGTGTCCGCGTCGAACTTTACGTTTTGCATATTGGCGTTGAGGAATGTCACGTTGTCCAGCTTGGCTCCGGAGAAGTTTACGCCGGTCAAGTTGGCAAGGTCGAAGCTCGTGCGGCTGACCGTGGAGTTCGAGAAATTCGCTTTGGTCAAGTCGGCGTTGTCAAAGATGTCTTTGAAAACATAAGTGCCGTCAAAGATGGACTTTTGCATGATGGCTCCGCGGAAAATGCTCTTGCTCGCTTCGCCGTCAAAGAAGGAGACCTTGTTCATTTTGGCCTTTTCAAAGTTGCTCTTGGTGACGACGCCCTTGTCGAAGATGACTCCGGAAAGATCCTGGTTGGCGAATTCCATGTTCTTCAGGTTGGACTGGGCGAAAGAAGCCTTTTGAATTTGGGCTTTGGAAAGATCCACGTCGTTGAAATCCGTCAAGGAAAGGTCGGCACTCTGCATATTGACGTTGATGAACTTGGCTCCGCCGAAATCCGCCTTGGAAAGACCGGCCTTGGTGAAGTTTACGCCGTTGAGTTCCACACCGCTGAAGTCGGCGTTGATCAGGTTGCAGGCGGTGAAATCCGTTTTGACGATAGTCGCTCCGCTCAAGTTGGCAGCACCCATCAGGGAACGGGAGAAGTTGGTGTTGGTCAGGTCGGCATCGCTGAAATCCGCCTGGGTCAAGTCCACGTCGATGACGGAAGCGTTTTTCAGGTTGGCGTCGCTGAAGTCTGCCTGATCGGAAACTTTCATCGCGTCGAGCCGGGCGTTTTCCAAATTCGATTTCGGGAATTTGGAGTCCAGCAGGGTCGCCCTGTAAAGGTTGGCTTCTTTCAGGGAAGCGCCTTTAAAGTTTGCGCCGCGCAGGTCTGCGCCGGAAAGAATCGCTTTGTCCAGATTGGCGTCGCGGAAATCCGGATCGTTCATCACAGAGTTTTGGAAGTGGACTTCTTGCAATTTGGCTTCGCGGAAAGAAACGGGAGAATGCGTTGCATTGGAGCCGGTGAAGTCGGTGACGTTCTTAACAGCCTTTGCGTTTTTAAAATTGAATCCGTCAATATTCTTACTGCGGAAAGAGACGTTGATATCCTTATTGCTCCAGTCGGTTTGCTGGGCAAATGCGCCAGTGGCCATGGAGGCGAGCAAAAGAACACCGAACTTGGAAGTCAAATTGAGGTGCATATTCATTCTGTATCCCTTTTTAAGAGTCTAGTCAAAATTTTGATAGACCTAAAATAAATTAAAAAATGCCCTTTGGATAAAAAAAAGATTAGATGTTTCCATAAAAAAGCTATTTTGGGGGGCATGGCAAGTTATTTGAAGGAAAAATACGATGTAATTGTGTGCGGTGCGGGCCCTGCGGGGCTTTATGCTGCGAATACCCTTCAAAAAAGAGCCGGAAAACGAATTTCCGTCTTGCTGCTGGACAGAAAATCGCCGTGGAAAGAGCCCGTTTCCTGCGCGGAAGCGGTTTCCCGCAAGATATTTTCGCGCTACTGGAAGCCGAATGAAGATTGGGTCCGGGAACATTTGGACGGCGTGTATTTTACGTCTCCGGACATGACGCGGGTGGAATTTCGCCAGCCGGATTGCGGGCTGATTTTGGACAGGGCCGCTTTTCACCGGGAGATGGCGGAAAAAGCCCAGGAACTCGGCGCGGAATGCCATTTTGAAAATGTCGTGGAAAAGATTTCCCGTTCAGAGGATGGACTTTGGAATGTCGTCGTTCGCCACAAGGATTCTTCTGTAACCCTGCAAACGAGAACGGTTATCGATGCGACGGGACCCGGGGCGAAGATCACTCGGGGAATTTCGGAACTCGCGGAATTGGAAACCGGCGATTTCGATGTGGAACCGGCGGTTTTTGCCCTTGTGGAAGGCATCCCGCACGATGTTCAGCATATTGAACTGCTTTTTGGACATCGTTTTTTCCCTGGCGGATACGGGTGGGTCTTTCCGCGCGACGGCAAGGTGGCCAATGTCGGGCTTGTGAACGGTCGGGAATTTGTGAAGAGCCACCCGCCGAAAGCGACTTTGGATGCGTTTATTCGAGAAGCGTATCCGGATGCGAAAATCCTTTCTTACCACGGCGGAGCGATTCCCTGTGGCCAATCCCTGCGGCCTGTGGCCGCTTGCGGGCTTTTTAAGGCGGGGGATTCGGCGAGCACGGTGAACCCCATCAGTCGGTCCGGAATTGTGGAAGCACTCAAAAGCGGAAAAATCGCGGCGGAGTGCGCTCTGGAATGGCTTGCCGCTGATACGGACGAGCAACGCCGAGAAATTGAAAAAAGCACCCTCTCCCGCTGGATGAAAATCCAGGGCAAGTCGCACTTGAATTTTCACCGGGGAAAGGCCGGTTTCGGGCGCATTTCCGACAGGCAGCTGGACAGGGCTGCGCACCGCCTGGCTTCGATTCCGGCGGAAAAACGGACGCTTTTCCGGATTTTTTGGACGGTTCTTTCGTCGTCCCCCACGATTTTGTGGAAATTGCGCTCTTTCTTTTTTTAGGTCTGGGAAATGAAAAGCATTCAAGAAGTGGAACAGGATATTCGGAACGTCTTTGCGAAATTTACGTCACCGGACGACAAGTGGTCTTATCTGCTGCGCTTGGCCAGGGAACATCCCGGAATGGATGCGAAGCTCAAAGAAGAAAAATTTCTGGTCAAAGGCTGCGCTTCCCGGATGTTTCTTGTTCCGGAGTTCCAAGAAGGGCGGCTGCGCTTGCACATGGATACGGAAGTCGGGGCGGACAATCCTTTGATAAGCCGCGGGCTGGGCGCTCTCGCCCTGAAGATTTACGATAACCGCACACCGGCGGAAATTCTGGCCTCGGATCCGGAGTTCTTTCAAAAAATCGGTTTGCAGCAGGGGCTTTCGCCGACGCGATCCAACGGCTTTGCGAGCCTCTTGAAACAAATTTACCTGTATGCGGAAGTTTTCAAGGCACTTTCCGCGCGGGGCAATTCATAGGAGTCATCATGCTGAGTTTTCAAAATATTATGGGCGGAAAAAATCCGTTGGACGATCCGGAAGACGACGAGAATTTGGATGGAGAAAAGAAAAAGCCCGAGCCGACGCAAATTGTCAGCTGGCAGGACGCTCTGGTGATTTTGGTGATTATCGCGGCGATAGTCGGCGGATACCAGTATTACCAATACACCAAAAGGGAGAGCGAAGAAATTTTTGCCCGTTGCGCGCTTCTTTACGACGGCGGGGATCTGGTCGCTGCCCGGGATTGTTACGAAAGTACGTGGGACTTGAGCTACGCGCCTGCGGACAAGGACAGCTTGCGGGTCGTGCGCCTGGGGGAGATTGAAGATATCAAGGTGGCTCAGGAATTTGTTCTGGAAACCGTGCAGGCGGCTCTTTCGGCTGGCGATTCGGCGAAGGCTATCGAAGAGGCTCAAAAAATGACGTCGCCGCTGCTTCTGTCGGAAGAGGATGCTGGGCTGTGGAAAGAAATTTCCGGGTCGCTTGCCGTTTTGCGTTCTGAAACTTCCGAGTCTCCGTCCGATTCGCTTTCGCGTTAAAGAGGGCGGCTTGTTTTGAAACGGCGGGAATTCACCCGTCGTTTTTTCTTTTGGAGACCTCGATGACGCGGGTTTCGTCGTCGGCGATGGAAATCGAAATTTTGTGGGTCAGGAGTTCTTCGCTGTCCAGGCGTTCCGGCCATTCGATCAGGGTCACGCCTTTTTGCGATGCGTAATAGTCGATGCCGATTTCTTCCAGATCCGCATGAGGCGGCAACCTGTATAAGTCCAGATGATAAATGGGAAGAGAAAGGTTCGGGTATTCGTGGACAATCGTGTAAGTGGGGGAGTTCACTTGGCCCGTAAACCCCAGTCCTCGGCAGATTCCCCGGCTGATGACGGTTTTCCCTGCGCCGAGGGTTCCGAAAAGAGCGATGACGGATCCTTGCGCGAGGGTCTTTGCAAAATTTTCCGCCCAGGCAAGAGTCTCGGCTTCGCTGCGGTTTTTCCGCGTTTCGTAAACGGCAAATTCTTTCATAGCTTATCCCGAAATTGCTCGTAGGTAAAACGGTGAACCCATTTGAATTTGCCTTCTTGCGTCCAGATGCCGATGCTCGGGTGCGGAACGCCGTTGAAAAATGTCGTTTTGACCATCGTGTAGTGAATCATGTCGAAAAATACGATGCGGTCGCCGACTTGCAGCGGGGAATCGAAAGAATAGTCGCCGATGACGTCTCCTGCGAGACAAGTATCGCCGCCAAGACGGTAGTCGTATTTTTTTTCGCCGGGGTTGCCGGCTCCGATAACGGTGGGACGGTAGGGCATTTCCAGGCAGTCCGGCATGTGCGCGCTCACGGAGACGTTCAGAATGGCGATTTCCTTTTCGTTGCGTACGATGTCTTCGACGCTGGCGACCAGCTCTCCGGTTTGCCAACCGACGGCTTCTCCCGGTTCCAGCACGATTTCGATTCCCGGGTAGCGCTTGTGGAAATCCCGGAGGATGCGGATCAGGCGTTCTACATCGTAGTCTTCTCGCGTGATGTGGTGCCCGCCGCCAAAATTGACCCATTTCATTTGGGGAATCCACTGGCCGAACCGCGCTTCAAAATTCTGGAGAACGGCTTCCAGCGCGTCGGCGTTCTGTTCGCACAGGGCGTGAAAATGCAGGCCTTCAATGCCGTCGAGTTCTTCGGGCCGGAATTCTTTTTGCGTGACCCCTAAGCGGGAAAATCTGCCGCAAGGATTGTAAAGATCGGTTTCTACGGTGGAAAATTCCGGATTGACCCGGATTCCCGGACTGACGTGCGCCGCCAGGGTTTGGCTTTTGTAACGCTTCCATTGGCTGAAACTGTTGAAAGTGATGTGGTCGGCGAGGCGGAGGATCTCTTCGATTTCTTCGCTTCCATAGACCGGTGCAAAGACGTGCACTTCTTTTCCCATTTCATTTTTGGCGAGCTTTGCTTCGTTTAAACTGGATGCCGTCGCTCCAGCGAGATACTTTCCCACGAGCGGGAATGTGCTCCACATGCTGAACCCTTTGAGCGCGCAGATGATTTTGACTTCGGCTTCTTGTTCTACCCGTTGAAGGATTTGGAGATTGCGGATAAGGCGACTTTCTTCTAATACGTAACAAGGACTGGGGACTTGGGAATAATCGATCATGGTTCAAATTTACTTTTTACTAGATTTCACTCCAAGAGAGGTTTTCTTTTGAATCGAATTTGTCGCAATCTTCTTGTTCTTATCGGCTTTACAGGCGTAGCGCTGGCTGCGCCCATGGAAAAAGCTCCCGTTTCGTCGTCTTCTGCCGCTTTGCCCTTGAAAGCCGGCACTGCCGCGTCCTCTTCGTCTGCGACGCTGATGCGTGGGCTGGGGGATTTCGGCAAGGCCATCGAAGCGAAAATGGATTCCATTTCGGCATCGCTTTCCAGTGCCAAAGCGTCCAATTCCGATAGCATTGCCAAGGTGAAGGCGGACAGCGTTCGCTCGGCGATTCAGGCGGGCAGCTATGTGCCGCGCGCCCAGTATGACAAGAGCAATTTCGATTCTTGGAAAATCGATACGGTGTATCAGAAATCGATGAAGGAACGGGTGGCAGGAACGTGGCGCACGCCGATTCTTTCCCACGGTCACGCTTTTCGGGATGCGGAACTCAACTTCTTGGGCAACGATACCATTTTGGGAACGACCCGCACCTATTCGGATTCTGGCCGTTACCAGATGACGGGCGAATATACCTATCGGGCGCGTTACCGTTTTGACAACGATTCCACCATCGTCACCCGGGAAGTGTTCAAGGATCGCGGTGTCGTCCGTTGGGATTTTATCCATTTCCGGATTCAAGACGAAAAATTTCTTTACCATCTGGTCAAAATCGAATTCCGGGACTTGAACGACAACTGGCTGAATGCGCTCCAGGGTTTTGACAAGGTCGAACCGGAAGTCTATCTGCGGGTGAAGGACGGAAATGCTGCCGGGCCTAAGTCCGTTTTGAATGTCAACGACAAATAGCTCCCCTTTGATGTGGCGGACTCGGTGCGGTTTTTTCATTCTGGCTGTGCTGGTCTGCCTGTTTGGATTCATAACGATTTTTTGGGGGCCTTCGGCGTTCTCGTTTCGGGAAGTGCTTTTGGCATTGGGAGGGCGCGGGGACGTTGTTGTCCATGATGTCGTCTGGCAAATTCGTTTTCCCAAAGCTGTAGCGGCGTGTTTGGCCGGAGCGTCCCTTTCGGTTTCGGGACTGGTTCTGCAAAGCGTTTTTAAAAATCCATTGGCGGGACCGTTTGTGTTGGGAGTGAGTTCCGGGGCCAATTTGGGCGTGGCTCTGGTTTTGCTTGCCGGTGTGGGCGCGTCTTGGGGGCTTGTGCCTTGTGCGACGCTGGGAGCTTTTGGCGTTATCCTTTTGGTGTTGCTGGCGGCCAGATATGTTTCCCGTTCGGTTTCGCTTTTGATTGTCGGATTGATGATCGGTTATTTCGTCGATGCGCTGGTTTCTTTTTGGATGGCGACGAGTTCTTCGGAAGCATTGCGCGGTTTTATTACTTGGGGACTGGGCTCTTTTTCTCGATTGTCGTTGGAGAAGGTTCCGGCGTTTGCTGCGTTTGCGCTTGCCGGTTTGCTTTTGTGCTGTTTTCAAATCCGCTACTTGAATGCGGCGCAAGTGGGTGAAATGTTTGCGGAGTCTTTGGGCGTGAATGTCCGGGTTTCGCGGACGGTCGCTCTGTTGGGAGCGAGCTTGCTTGCGGCTTCGGCAACGGTTTATTGCGGCCCTGTCGGTTTTATCGGGCTGGCGTCTCCGCATATCGCCTTTGGCATTTTCCGCACTTCCAATCATCGGGTGCTTTTGCCGGCTTCGGCTCTGGTCGGCGTTTTGCTGTCTTTGGTTTCTGGCTTGATTCCGGGCATTCCGCTGTCGAGCCTGACGAGCCTTTTTGGTGCTCCCATCGTACTCTGGATTTTTTTGCGTTCTCACCGCGGCGGGGAATATGGCTGAAACGGTTTTAGAAGCGAAGAATCTTTCTGTCGGTTATGGAATGCCGCTTTTTCCCCAGGCGTCTCTGGATTTGCAGGCGGGAGAATTGGTCTCGCTTGTCGGTCCGAATGGCTCGGGGAAAAGTACGCTTTTGAAAACCTTTGCCGGACTTTTGACGCCTTGTTCGGGGACGATTCGTTTGTGCGGGATGGTGATGGAAAAAATGGCGAAGAGAAAAAGGGCGCAGTTGGTCGCTTCGGTCTTTACCCATGAGCGCGCGCCGTTTGGCATGACCGTCCGGGAATTTATTTCCCTGGGGCGTATTCCTTTTTCGGGAATCTTTGACCAGCGAACGGAAGGCGATGAACTCGCTGTCGATGACGCTTTGGCGAATACGGAGCTGACGGATTTTGCGAATCGCCGAGTGGCGGCCCTTTCGGATGGCGAACGCTCTCGGGTTTTGGTGGCGCGAGCGATGGCGTCCCATCCGAAGCTCTTGCTTTTGGACGAACCGACCGCCTTTTTGGATGTCCCTCATATTTTGTCGCTCTTCCATTTTTTGCGGGAATTCGCTGAAAAAAAACAAACGGCCATTCTGCTTTCGACGCACCATTTGGACTATGCGTTTCGTTTTTCGCACCGCGTCATCGCTTTGGACGGAAAGGGTGGAATCGGCGAAGGCTTTTTGCCTAAAATGCAGGAAGCAGGACTTCTTTCTTGGGCGAAGGAATAGAAAGGCAATTTCATTTTTAGAGGTGGTCAAAATGAAAAATCGAACTTCTGCGCGTTTGCTTTGCGTTTGGATTTGTGCATTTGGGCTTTTGGCGTGCGCCAGCTTGCCGGGAAAAAGGGAAAATTCTGAACGGCATTTTTTGTGGATGGCGGAAAAAAGCGGGCAGCGGACCGTGTGGCTTTTGGGCAGCATTCATTTGGCGGATTCGTCTTTCTATCCGTTGCCCGCGATACTGGATTCGGCGTTGGATGCTTCGACCTTGGTGGCTGCGGAACTGGACATTAACAAGTCCGAAACGGTACAAAAAACGGGAATGCTGATGGCGGAAAAAGGAGCGCTTCCCGCAGGAACGTTTTTAAAAGACGTGTTGCCGGATTCTTTGCTGAATCGGGTGGATTCGCTTTTGGCGGCGTGGAAAATCCCGAAAGAAATCATGGCCCCGTTCCGCCCGTGGATGGTCGCCCTCTCCCTTTCGGCTTTAGCGATAGAGCGTTCCGGGCTTTCCGGCGATTTTGGAATCGATCAGGAAATTCTCGCCCGAGCCGAAGATTTGGGAAAGAAAATTTTTGCGTTGGAAACCCCCGAAGAGCAGATTGGCATCTTTTCAAACGCCGAAGATTCTTTGGGAATCGAATATCTGCAATCGACGCTGAATGAAATTTTGGAGGCGGATTCTTTTGTGCGGGATATGGCGACGGCGTGGAAAACGGGCGACGTGGAAAAGATGCGCCGCCTTTTGGATTCGGATTCGTCGGAATCGGCGTATGAAGAAGAGCTTTATGTCAAACGGAATGTGCGCATGGCGAATGCTGCGGATTCCCTCGCGGCTTTGGGCGAAGAGCCTTTTATCGTCGTCGGCTGCGCGCATCTGGTCGGTTCCGGGGATAATGTTTTAAGGCTTTTGGAAAAGAAAGGCTACCGGATTCGGCAGAAGTAAGGGATTTCCCATAACCGCCGAAAGCAAAACGGAATCCCCGGAGGCTCCGATATTCCCTGCGGATTCGGAGCTGCTTTATATATATTTTACGGAAAAATCGCAAACGGAGCAAACCATGTCGCAGCCAAAATGCAAAACGATGACCTTGGAAGAGCGCAAAGCGCGCGTTGCAGAATTAGCCCGGCTCTTCAACGAGAACAAAACCTATTATCTTTCTAAAGAATTTAACGAAGCCAACTGCCGTGGACAATTCATCGACGTGCTTTTGGAGTGCCTCGGCTGGGACGTGAAAAACGAAAAGGGCGCCCGCCCGGACAAGCGGGAAGTCATCCCCGAAGACCGCGTGACCATCGACAACCGCACCAAACACCCGGACTATTCCCTCTGTTTCGGGGGCATCAAAAAAATCTACGTGGAAGCCAAGCAGCCCAGCGTGGACCTGAAAAAGGACCCCGCCCCCGCCTTGCAAGTGCGCCGCTACGCCTATACCTCCAAAATGCCCATCGCCATCCTCACGGACTTCCAGGAATTCGCCGTTTACGACACGCGCATCAAGCCCAACTCCAAGGACACCGCCGGCACGGCGCGCATCGGATATTACACCTTCGAAGAATACGCCGAAAAATTTGAAGAGCTTTACAACCGCTTCAGCTACGAAGCCGTGGATCTGGGCAAGTTCGACACCTATTTTGAAAGCGCGAAAGACAAAAAGGGGACGGCCAGCGTGGACGACGACATCCTTTCCATGATAGAACGTTGGCGACTTCTCCTTGCCGAAGACATCGCGCTCCACAACGCCGAAATCGACGAATACAATCTCACCTCCAGCGTCCAGAAAATCATCGACCGCATCCTCTTCTTGCGCATCTGCGAAGACAAGGAAATCGAAGAATACGACGCTCTAGGAAAAATCGCCCGGAGCAAAAACGGCATTTACCTCCGGCTCCAAAAACTTTTCGACGCAGCGGACAAAAAATTCAACTCCGGCCTTTTCGCCAAGGACTCTTTTACCGACAGCCTCGCCATTCAGGACAAAACCCTCGAAAGCATCGTCGGCGAACTTTACTACCCCAAATGCCCATACGAGTTCAGCGTCCTTCCCGTGGAAATCCTGGGCTCGATTTACGAACGCTTCCTCGGCAAAATCATCCGCTTCAGCCGAAAGACGAAAAACGGACACAGCGTGGAAGTCGTTGAAAAGCCCGAAGTGCAAAAAGCCGGCGGCGTGTATTACACACCCACCTACATCGTGAATTACATCGTGGAAAACACCATCGGCAAAAAAATCGCCGGACGCACTCCCGAGCAGATCGCGAAAATGCGTTTCGTGGACCCCGCTTGCGGCTCGGGGAGCTTTCTCATCGGCGCTTACCAATATCTTCTTGCTTACCACCTTGACTACTACGACAGCGACAAAAACCGCGCCAAGGCCGAAAAATCGGGAATCATTTACAAAGACGCGGCGACCCTTGCGTACAAACTCTCCGTCGAAGAAAAAAAGCGCATCCTTTTGAACAACATCTACGGCGTGGACATCGACGCGCAGGCGGTGGAAGTCACCAAACTCTCGCTCTTCCTCAAGCTGCTCGAAAACGAAGGCAAGGCCCTCTCCCAAAGCGGCATGGGCGAAATGTTCCGCTCTTCGGATCTTGCGCAAAACAAAATCCTCCCCGACATGCGGGAAAACATCAAGTGCGGCAACTCGCTCATCGGAAGCGACTTCTACGCCGACAAAAACCTTCTGGACTTTTGCATGGAAGAGCAAAGAAAGGTGAACGCCTTCGACTGGGAAAAGGAATTTCCCCAAGTATTTACGGACGGGGGAAGCCTCCCCCTCGCGAAAGCCAAAGCGTCTTTCGCTACCCCCTCTGCGGGGACACCCCGCAACGCCCCGAAAAAAACGCGGGCTGGCGGATTCGACTGCGTCATCGGCAACCCGCCGTATGTGAGAGCCGAAAGTTTACCACAAGCCGACATTGATTATTACAAAAATTCATACAAAGTCTTCAATCCGTCGGGAGATTTGTTTTCGTATTTTTATGAAAAAGGTCTCAACTTATTAAATTCGGACGGCTTGTTTGGCTTTATTTCCAATGCGTTTGACAAAACGGCGGCGGGGCAAACGTTAAGAGCGTACTTGTCAGAAAATTATTCGCTTTTGGATTACGTTGACTTTAAGGACGTCCAAATATTCAAAGGAGCAACGACATATCCTGTAATCATCACTATCCGCAAAAAGAAAAATCCTAAAAACAAGTTTTTGTATCGCAAAATTCCTCGTGAAAAACAGGACAATAATATTGAAATAAAATCCGTGGAGGCACAGATAATAACGCAAAAAAACATTCTGCCGGAATCATGGAGTTTCATAAGCGACGAGTATGTTTCCGTGCTGAATAAAATCAAATCGTTCCCAAGCGTCGCTTCGGTTTACGGAAAATGTTACTATGGCGTGAAAACAGGATTAAATGGTGCATTCTTCATCGACGAGGAAACAAAAAGCGCGCTTGTCACAGCCGATTCAAATTCACAGGAACTTATCAAGCCAGTTTTTGAAGGCGCAGATTTGTCAAAATGGTATAGCCAGCCCATTGAAAAATATCTCATCTGCGCCCACAACGGCTATGGCAATGTCGAAGCGGTTAACGTCAAAAATTTTCCTGCAATAAAGGCGCACTTGGATAAATTCAATCCGAAACTTTCAAAACGCTGCGACCAAGGCAAAACACCGTATAATTTAAGAAACTGCGCATATCAGGCACTGTTTTACGAACCAAAAATTGTCTGGGGAAATCTACAGAACACAAACAAATTTTCGTTCGATGAAACAGGAAGTTGCATTTCCGCTCCCGCTTGTATGCTGCCAACAAACGACAAGTCGTTGCTTTGCATCCTCAACAGCAAAATCGTCTGGCTTTTTTTGACAAGTATCTGCGTAGTGCGAAACGGCGGCTATATCGAAGTAAAACCGCAATACTTCGAGCAAATCCCTCTTCCCACCGCCACGCCCGAACAGCAGCAAACTCTCGCCGCCCTCGCCGACCAGATGCTTGCCGCGCACAGGCAGCTTGCTTCCGCCAAGTCCGACGCCGACAAGAAAACGCTCCAGCAGCGCATCGCCATTTTGGATGCGCAAATCAATGCGTTGGTCTATGCCCTCTACGGCCTTTCCTCCGAAGAAATCGCCGTCGTGGAAAAAGCCGGGAAATGATGGTATAAATCATGCCACCGATGAAGAAATGACAAACGGATTTGTTCGCAACTAACGTTGCTCACTCGCATGAAAAAGGTGAATCCCGTTAGGGCTGAACAAATCCGTGTGTTTAAAACTTTTGTTTTTCGGCGAGGCGAAGTTTTACTGCTGACAGAAAGTTCGCCGTCGTGGAAGGCGCATAAGCCGATTTTAGGCGAGGCATCCCTGCGCTCATCCCTGCGGCCCTCCCGTCATTGCGAGGCGCGATAGCGGCCCATGAGTCTTAGGAGCTTTGCTCCTTTAGACGAATTGTGCAAAGCCGTGGCAATCATGACTGCGGTACGTCATTGCGAGGAGCAGAGCGACGAAGCAATCCTGTCAGCGTGAAAAGGATTGCTTCTACACATAGAGGATAACTCCACTAAGTCAATAAATTGACAAGTGTCGTATAACCCCTGCGGGGTTCGCAATGACGGAGCACCAGCATTCACCCGAGGAACGTTCGTTCCAACGCCCGTCATTGCGAGCAAAGCGAAGCAATCTTGTCTGCGTGAAAAGGATTGCTTCACCCCTGCGGGGTTCGCAATGACGGAAAAAACGTTCTCCACGACACCCCTCGTCACAACGACGAGTCTCAATAAGCTCGGCAAATTCCAGCCCGCCCGTTTTTTGGGGGAAAATTTTTCCCAAAAGTATTTTTGGCGATTTCGCTTTGTTTTAAAAACATTGAAAAATCGTTCAGACAGCCCGTGGGCAGACGGAAAAATGCTCAAAAATTGTCAGCGAGTTCATGGGCAGACGGAAAAACGCTCAAACACAATGGCGGAGCAATCCTTGCCGGCATCCCGTCATTGCGAGCAAGGCCCCATAAGCCTTGGAAGCTCTGCTTCCTTTAGGCGAATTGTCCCTTTCAGGGATACTTCAACTATGGAATCGGAGATTCCAAGTTTCAGGGATGCGCAGCCGAAGCAATCTGTGCTGGCACCCCGTCATTGCGAGGAACGTAGCGACGTGGCAATCTTGTCTGCGTGAAAGGATTGCTTCATCCCTCCGGGGTTAGCAATGACGGAAAAACGTTCGCCAAGACAACTGTAGCCGTTTTCACGTGCAAACAGGCCGAAACTTTTTGCTGTGGTTAAATTTTCACATGAAAACGAGCCATTTGGGCTTGGATGCGGAGCTTTTATGGAGAATTGCCGTTTGCGTAAACTTGTTGAAAATTTTAGGGAATTATATACAAATTTCCACGAAAGGCTCGCAATTAAAATTTTTTAATCACTAACCTTTAACCCAAACGCGAATCGCAGAGTAAAACTTCTCACCAAACCTTTCGATTTACGCAAATCTTTGTATTTGGTAATTTTTCTCGCAGATAATTCAGCACTTGCAATATTCGTTTTCGAATAAATCTTTGTAAAACAACATTCTTAACGCGAGGAAAATAATCTATCACTCCGACAATTTTATCACAATGCTGCAATTGTTTAACAATCGCTTGGACCTCTTTTTCAAGATTTGCTTTAAGAAGTTCGCTTATCTGAATTTTACGAACATAGCATTTTTGGTCGAATAATTCCCGTGCATAACGATAATCAAGAATACTCCGATATTTCCTTTCAATAGTGAACTTGGTTTCGACAATTTCCTTTCTGTCCCAAAACACACCTAATAGTTTGTATGTGCTTTTCATCTTATGCGCTCCGCTTATATTTCTTGCTCAGTTTGTGATAATCGCCGTACACGCGGTAATCGATGCCCATCATATTGAGTTTTTCTAAAGCAGCCTCATCTTCTGGACCGTAAACAACAAATTTAGAAGGTATTACTCGTAAGGCACTTGAGATAAAACGAAAATCTTGCAGATTTTCTTTCGAACATCCGAGAAATCCCGCCGACCACATAACTCCCTTTGGTAGAGCGTCAAGATTTTCTGCTGAACGGGCATTGCCAGTCCGGAGGTTGGCCACAATCTTCACCCCGTTTACGGCGAGTACGGCCATAAATAATTGATGCAGCAGCATAATTGCATTTTGCCATTCTTCATCCATATCGCTGGTGACCGTTATGTCGATGGCAACCACTCCTAAAAACCGCTTGTATTCTACGATTTCTTTAAGCACACTTTTAAGCCTAGGATAAATGCGTTTATCCCCGCAGTAAAAGCAAAGCAGAGTCTTTTGAGGAGCCGTTACAAGGCTACTTTTGCGGAAATCGTACGGCACGACAAGTTCTGGATATTCATCCAAGAATATTTCTTTCTTCAGCAAAGGAAAGCCCTTGCTGCTGAATTTTACGCCCATGCCATTCAAATACCGAATGTATTCTTCGGCTATTTTCAGCAAATCAATGAGATTTTTAACCATTTTTCAAAACCTTTAAGATGGGGAGTTCTTGATAATGAACTCCTGCTTGATTTTACTTGCCGAATTTGCTATCTTAAAGATTCCTCAGCCTTGTTTGGATAGCTGATATTCAGCAAGCGATTTGCCGGAGGCGGCTGCTACCGTCTTCCGGCATTTTTATTTGCTCTTCCATTTTTTCAGTACACTCTCGCACTCCTCCTTGGGTAGGCAATGATTCGTTTCCAAAATATCTTCCAAAAATTCAGCCGCTTGCGAATAGTCCAAAACCTTCTTTCTAGCCATACCTTCAAAGACTTGTAGCAGATTGTACACCTTGGGCACATATTGCTTCGCAATATTCAAAAAATTCCAATCGCTAGATAAGATTACGCAGTCATTTTTCTTTGCATAGAAAATAATAGAACTCTCGGTATAAGTCAGTTTGTTTGATAAGGATTCATGAAAAGAGAGAACGTCATCGGCCAACGAATCTTCTAGGTCGACAATATTTAGTTTGTTAAAGTTCCTTATTCTGTTAAAAACCTCCGAAACTACAACTTTTTTCAATTCTCTCAATACACCATCTATTGTGCAGAAATCGCATTCCATAGAAAGCATAGCCTTCAGCGAACATACGGAAAGCATATCGCGAATTAAATTCGCGTCTATGAGAATGCGTTTTTTCATTAGAATGCAAATGTCCTTGCGACGAAATCAATGTCTTTTCCAAGTAGAGCAGCCGCCTTTGAAATCGTGATTAGTCCTTTTTCCAAAGCAACGCCAATGAGGCGGAACAGCTTATCGGAATGTTCTTCGTGCCAACATGATTGTTCAACAAGCGCTTTATAACTAGGTTTTTGATTCTTGTGAATTCGATAACCGGCATAGCGATTTTCGGTTATGATTTTGCATTCTTTCATTTTATGCATTATGGCATCAAATGAAATCCCAAATTCTTTTTGAATGGGGCGAATGTCATAGAAGGTGAAGTCTTTCTTGTCTGAGCCAAGAAGCTTCTTTAAGTTCGTTTCGGGGAGAAGCATTTCGCTCGCGAAACTATTGCAAATATTTTCAATTTCCCTTTGCGTCATGGACGAAGAGTCTATTTTCAGCAAAAGATGTCCCAATTCATGAAATGCGGTCAGCCGTTTTCTTTCTGGACAATCATTTTTTGCAAGTACTATTACAGGGTAAGTTTCGTTTATCCAGGCGCTCAACCCGTCAAAATCAGGTATTTCTTCCAATTCAATGACGACAATGCCGTGTTTTTCCAAAAGTTCAATGACATTACCGATGCATCCGTCTTTCAAATTCCATTCTTTTCTAAGGTTCTGGGCGGCATTTCTCGCATCGCCAATATTTGCTACATTGTATCTCTTAAATTTTTCCCCAGAACGCATCCCACATATTTCTTCTACTTCTATAAAACGCTCTATTAAGTTGAATGAAATTTGTTCAATCTTTTTTTCCATTTTTCCAGAAACACGTTCTTTCTTTCGAAAACGAACCGTTTCCATCTGGAATTTTAAAGGTCGAAGAAAATAGCCGCAAGGCAAATCAAGTGCATTTGCCAAAGCCGTCAAATGCGTAAGATTGGGCTTGAGCTCGCCCTTTTCAAACCTAGAAATCGTCATCTTAGTGACTGGCGGATCCATGCGTGAGCAGAGTTCGTCCATAGACCATCCCTTCATCAGACGGGCATTTTTCAACCTTGTGGCGAAATCAGTTAATGTAGGCATAGCAGATTCTCCGTGGCAGAAAAGCGTATGATGTTTAAAAGTTCGATTTCCACACCAGTGTTTAATTCTATTGCACGAGATGAAAACTCTAGCAATTTTTCATATATGGGTTTGAGTGTTTCTGAAACATCTCTCTGCAATCGTTCTTCAAGCCAAGTTTTCAGTTTTTTGCATTTGTCTGCATTAAGGAAATCAACATCGCCAATGTCAATCAACGCATTGCATAAATTGCAAACAGGGTCTATAAGGTCATCCAGTAGTAAATCCCAGTCTTCTCTAGCTACGTCGAAGCGATAAATTTCAACGCGACCATCGCGGTCTTTAGGAATTTCCGGCATATAACCATAATACTCTAGGTTATTTAAGTCTAGAAATAAAACAAACCACATTACATTTCCTCCTTGCGCTTATAATTCTATTACTACACCGGTTTTTAGTGCAATGGCTCTTGATGTATAGTCTAACAGCTTTTCATAAATCGGTCTGAAATTTTCTAGAAAATTTTTTTTTAAACGTTCTTCAAGCCAATCTTTGAGTTTTGCGCACTTATCAGCATCTAGAAATTCCACGTCACTGAAATCTATTAGCGTCTTGCACAACGCATCAACAGGATTGATAAAGTCTTCCTCGAAAGAATCCATATCTTTTTTTTCAATATCAAAAAAATATTCATCAATTCTCGGATCAGGCGGAAATGGAGTGTTCGGAATGTGACCATAGTAGGTTAAGCCCGTAAAATCAAGAATGAGAGTAAAACGCATTACATTTCCTCCTTGCGATTAAAGCTCGATTTCCACACCAGTGTTTAATTCTATTGCACGAGATGAAAACTCTAGCAATTTTTCATATATGGGTTTGAGTGTTTCCGAAACATCTCTCTGCAATCGTTCTTCAAGCCAACTTTTCAGTTTTTTGCATTTGTCTGCATTAAGGAAATCAACATCGCCAATATCAATCAACGCATTGCATAAATTGCACACAGGGTCTATAAAGTCATCTAGTAGTAAATCCCAGTCTTCTCTAGCTACGTCGAAGCGATAAATTTCAACGCGACCAGCGCGATCTTTAGGAATTTCCGGCATATAACCATAATACTCTAGGTTGTTTAAGTCAAGAAATAAAACAAACCACATTACATTTCCTCCTTGCGTTTGATTTTAAAATGAGTTCCATCTTTAGAATCTGTCAATGTCCCATCTAACATATAAAAAAGTCCGGTCTCTTTATTTTTTATTCGTAAATACCCTGCAACCATGTCGCACATCACAACGTTATCCGTCCCTTCGAAATAAAACTTATATCCCTTTTCATAGGCTTCCGCATTAGGGGCATACTGATTTACAATATCTATTATATTGACTTTTTCCTTCTTCCAGTTTTCGTTAAACCTTGCCTCTCTTGCTTTACTCCTATTATACCTTTCCTGATCCATTGGGCTAGATGGAACTTTCGTTTCGCAATAGTACTTCGAAGCCTCGGAGTATATCTCTTTTGCGTTAGACACTTTGGTCCTCCTCGATATGGAATGCGCCAGCATTCCGGTTAATATTTAACTTGCCAAAATGCTATCAAAGAGGGCCTCAGCCTTGCTTGAACAGCATAATCGGCAAAAAAACTACATTACGAATGACCGCTGCTACAGTCACCGAATGTTACAATTATACAAAACTTTTGTAGAATTGTATCGTAAATTCTCGTTTACGAAATAAAATTCTTTTGCCATGCCATGTTCTCGATGATATCTGATATTGCAAAACTGAAAACTTTCTGCGGCGGGTAATCTTCACGTAAAAACACGCCAAAACTTTCCGCGGCAGACAATTTTCACGTAAAAACACGCTGAAACTTTCCGCGGCGGTCAATTTTCACGTAAAAAC
>NZ_FUWU01000002.1:124497-125728 GCF_900167415.1 Fibrobacter intestinalis
GCGGCGGTCAATTTTCACGTAAAAACGCGCTGAAACTTTCTGCGGCAGACAATTTTCACGTAAAAACACGCTGAAACTTTCTGCGGCGATCAATTTTCACGAGAAAACGCACCAAAACCGATTTGCTTCGACAGGCTCAGCAACCGTGCTTCGACAGGCTCAGCAACCGTGCTTCGACAATCGGTCCCTGAGCCAGTCGAAGGGTGGTCCCTGATTCAGCCGACTCTTTGCGGTCTTTGTAAAATTTTACACAAACTTAAAGAATCGTACAAATTTGTTGAAAATTTTACATACAACATTTTACCAAATTCTAAAACAAATGTTAGTTTATGCGCATGCCAAAATAATCATAAACATCTATGGAGGATATATGAATAAAGTAAAAGGCGGCATTCGTGTCGCGGAAATCGCCGGGCTTGCGGATACTCTGCTGAGAACGTTCCGGGCCGATACCCTTGCGCAGAGCGATGCCTATTTGCCCAAACTGATGGCGGAACTCGATATGCTGTTCGGGAATATCACCACGGCGATTCTGCAAGATAAAATTCTGTCCAGACTGGACGAGGCGGATTCCGAGCGGGATGAAGCGATTAGATCGCTTTTTGCTGTCGTTGCGGGCTATGCAGCCATGCCCATCGAGGCGAAAAAGGCCGCCGCCCTTCCGCTCAAATCGATTTGCGACAAATACGCTAAGGCGTCCATCACCAAAGTCGGTTATACCAGCGAATCTTCGATGATAGAAAGCCTGCTGAAGGATTTAAGCGCGGAAGATTTAAAAGAGAATATCAAGGGACTGGAAGGGGTCGGACATGCTGTCGAGTTAATCCGTAGTACCCAGAATGCTTTTACGCAAGCGAACGATGCCTATATAAAGGCTGTCGAAAACAAGGGGAAAAGTGCAACGAATTGCCGGAAACAAATTTTGTCGATGGTGAACGATAAAATCGTCATGTATCTGGAAACGATGAAGGCTGTCGGGAATGAATCGATTCTTGAATTTTATAAAGTCGCCGATGCCGAAATCAACCGGATGAACGATGCGATCGGCAAACGCAAAAAGAAGGACGACAAACCCGACGAGAAATCGCCGGATTCCCCGCAATAGCTGATGGGGAACCCTTGGAAGTCCCGTCTATTTAGTCCTCCCTTAAAATCTCGTCCAGCCCGCATAACTATTGGGGAAAACTGATTTCTACCCTGTGAAAATATTGCAAGGATTTCTAAAATATGA